>JAJYDP010000390.1 GCA_021777365.1 Chloroflexota bacterium
ATCCATGCGTCGGCGAATCGGTGATGGGGTGGCGTGCCGTCGGCGAACCGGGTCAGCGCCTCGTAGCCCACGATGCGACCGTTGGCGAGATCGACGATGGGCTGGAAGACGGGCGTGAACGCCCCGGCCGCGATGACACCGGCGATCCGCTCGCGGAGTCGCGAGCGGCGTCGATCGCCCTCGATGCTGCCCGCCAGCAGCGCGCTGGCAGTGGCCGCGAACTCTCCGACGGCCGGCAGGTGATCCACCAGGTGGTGGGCGAACGTCTCGTCCCGAGTGCCGGCCGCGACCAGGCCGAGCAACCCCTCGCCGTTTCGGATGGGTGCGTAGGCATTGGCACGAATGCCGACGCGGGCCATCGCCCGCCCGTATGCCCCGTCGACCCGGCGCACGTGGAACGTCTCGGCCCAGGGTCCGAGGGCCGCACGCGCATGCAGGTAGGTCGCGCGCCCGGCCGGCAGTGCGCCGCCCACGGCCACCGGGAACTCGGCGGGCGCGATGACGGCCAGAGCACGGGCCTGCTCGCGCTCGTCGAAGGCGAAGATGGCCGCAACATCGATGCCGGGGAGTCCCGTCAACTCGCGGCAGATGTCGGCTGCGGTCTCGGTCGCGCTCGGCCCCGGCTGGAGGCGGGCCAGGGCCGCGGCGACCTGGGCGCGCTCCCGGAACTCGCTGGCCAGGTTCGAACGAGCGGCCTGCAGCGCGGTCACGTCGCGCTGCACTCCGATGTAGCCGGCCACGACACCGGTGGCATCCCGAATGGGCGAGATGGTCGCCTCGACCTGGTAGCGCGCATCGTCGGCGCGGCGGTTGATGAACCGCCCGCTCCATGCCTCGCCACGGGTGAGTCGGGTCCACAGGGCACGATAGAACGCCTCGGACTGCTGCCCGCTCTTCAGGATGCGCGGGTTCCGGCCCAGCACCTGGTCGCGGAGATAGCCGGACATCCGCTCGAAGGCGGGGTTGACGTACTCGATGGTGCCCTGCAGGTCCGTGATGAGCACGGCATCGGATGTCTGCTCGACGGCCGCGGCGAGACGCGCACGCTCTGCCTCGGCCGCGGCTCGCTCGGTGACATCCTCGATGGTGCCGAAGAGGCGCAGTGATCCCCCCGCCGCATCGCGGACGACCTCGCCGACCTCGTGGACCAGGCGCACGCTGCCGTCCGGGCGCACGATCCGGAACGTCAGATCGTGAGGTGCGTTCCCGGCCAGGGCGGCCGCTTCGGATGCGACCAGCCGTTCGCGATCGTCGGGGTGCACGAAGGCGAAGAAGGCGTCGGCGGTCCCCGGAAGGGTGCCCGGCGCCACGCCGACGATCCGGTGCAGTTCCGCGGAGCGATGGACGGTCTGGGTGGCGAGGTCCACCTCCCAGCTGCCGAGATGGGCGATCCGCTGCGCCTCGGCGAGGTTGCGCTCGCTGCGGCGCAGGCGCGCCTCCAGGTCCTGCAGGCCGGTGACGTCGGTGAAGAACGCGATGTTGCACGGCGCGCCGTCGAACTCCAGGGTCGAGGCGCGGATGTCCACCAGGACCACAGATCCATCCTTGTGCCGGCAGGGCACCCCACGCCCCTCGGCGACCCGCCCATCACGGGCGAGGGCGAACCGGGCCAGCACGGCCGCGATGACGTCGGGCGGATGGAGGTCGTGGACACGCAGGGCGAGCAGCTCGTCGCGCGTGTAGCCGAGGAGCGCGCAGGCCGCCTCGTTGACCCAGCGGTAGCGATATGTGTCCGAGTCGGCGATGAGGATCGCCTCGGCCGCACCCTCGAAGAGTGGCGCGAGCCGATCGGCCGCGAGTCCGTCGGTACGGTGCCCGGCTGCCCGGACGTCGTGCACCCGCGGCCGTGCGCGTGACGCCGGTGGTCGGGGGGTGGCGGGGCGGCGACGGGGAGCGGGCATCGCGAGGTCTCTGGATGGCCTCCGAGGTGGCCGGGCCACGACCGGCGCACGGGCAGGACGGGAGGGAGGCCACGTTTTCATCATATGGTGTGCCAAAACCCCGCGCCGGTCATCCACCCAAAGGGGCTGTCTGCGACGCCCGAAGGTCCCGGCGGCCGTCCGTGACCAAGGCCTCTTGCCTTCCGCGGGCCGGGGCGCCGACGATGGGGCCGCGCACCGGGGCGCCGAGGCAGTCCTTCGGAGAGTGCCGGTGCCGCGACCACCGGCTCTGCGGCGGCTGGCGCAGCCGGCAACGCGACACCGGCCCGGGGCTGTGCTCCGCTGCCGGATATGTCGCTGGCCGCCGGTTCGGCCTGACGGGCAGCGGAGGTGGTTGCGATGGACGACGATCCACTCGGTCCTGCGCTGCTGAGCACGCACCTGCGCGGCACGGCGCTCGAGCCGCGCGTGGCCGCGCTCCTGTACGACGCCCTTGCCGAGGAGCTGAGCGTGGAACGCCTGCGGGACCAGGATCCTGCGGCAGGCGGACAGCTCGCCGCGCTCCTGCGCGGCCCCGCCGAGCGAGCCGCGCATCAGGCCGTCAGCAAGCTCGTGTTCGATCTCCTCGAGGCCCTCGCGGATCAGCCCGCGCTTCGCGGCCGGCTGAGTGGACTGCCGCCAACTGCGCGGGCAGGTGAGCCGGTCCCGATGGCCCGCTGATTCGTTCCGGGACGCGCGGGCGCCGTTGCGCCTGCCGGACATCCGGCAGCAGTGCTGCGTGAGCCCCCGAAGGGCATGGGACTGAGGCATGATCGGCCCGTGGAAGACGAGCGGCTGCGCGTCGTCATCGCCGAGGACTCGGCGCTGATCCGTGAGGGGATCGCGCGCCTGATCGAGGAGTCCGGCGGGACCGTCATCGCCAAGGTGGGCGACGGCCCCTCGTTCATCGAGGCGGTCGAGACGCACCGTCCGGACGTGTCCGTGGTCGACGTGCGGATGCCGCCCAGCCAGCGCGACGAGGGACTGCGGGCGGCAATCGAGGCGCGGCGCCGCGTGCCCGGCACGCCGGTGCTCGTCCTCAGCCAGTACGTCGAGCGCGAGTACGCGACCGAGCTGCTCGCGGACCGCGCCGGTGGAGTCGGCTACCTGCTCAAGGACCGCGTCGCAGACGTGCGCGAGTTCATGGACGCGCTGCGCCGCGTCGCACGGGGAGGCACCGCCCTCGATCCCGAGGTCGTCGCGCAGCTGATGGTGCCGCGGCGGACGGAGGACCCGCTCGCGGTCCTGACGCCCCGGGAGCGCGAGGTGCTCGCCGCGATGGCCGAGGGCAGGACCAACCTCGGGATCGCCACGCTGCTGGGCATCAGCGAAGGGGCGACGGAGAAGCACATCTCGGCCATCTTCGGGAAGCTCCAGCTCCCGGACACCGAGAACGACCACCGCCGCGTGCTCGCCGTGCTGGCCTACCTGGGCTCCTGAGCCCCGCACCGGGATCCGCAGCCGATCGTCTCGGGTCGGACGACCGCGGTCGGTCCCGGTCCCTCCCGGCCGCGTCCCCGGCCGATGCGCGCCCCGATGCGCCGACGGACGTGCGTCGGTCAGCGTCGGATCGGGGCGGGCGGCACGGGCGGAGGCGTCCAGGCCGGCACGGGCAGCTCGGCGCGGACGACCGTCGGCCCCCCACCCGGGCTGGAGACGGCGAACCGGCCGTCGACCGCCTCGACGCGCCCCGCAAGGCCGCTCAGCCCGCCGCCCGGGGCGACGGTGGCGCCGCCGATGCCGTCGTCGCGGACCTCGATCACGAGGCGCGGGCCCTCGCGGCGGCAGGAAACCTCGCACCGCGTCGCCCGGCTGTGCTTCGCGACGTTGGCGAGCGCCTCGCTGGCCACGAAGTACGCCGTCCGTTCGACCGCGTCCGGGAGCCGGATGCCGGGTTCCAGCTCCGACCGGACGGTGGTCGGGACGGCGGCATGGCCCGCCAGCGACGCGAGGGCGGGGACCAGGCCGCGGTCGATGAGGATGGCCGGCGCGATCCCCCGGACGAGGCTCCGCAGCTCGGCGAGCGCCAGCCGCGCCTGGTCCCGCCCCTCGATCACCAGCCGCTTCGCCTCTCCGGGATCCGCGTCGATCCGCTCGCTGGCGAGGCCCAGGTCGATCGCGAGCATCACGAGCCGCTGCTGCGCGCCATCGTGCAGGTCGCGCTCGATTCGGTGCAGCTCGCTGGCCTCCACGTCCAGCACGGCCGAGCGGCTCTCCTTCAGCGTCTCCACCTGCCGCCGCAGCTCGCCGGTCTCGGACGTGCAGAGGAGTCCCGAGATCACCGCGCGGTGCAGGGTCATGACGAGCTGGGAGAGCGACGCCGCGACGGGCAGGAGCACGGCGCCGGCGGCGGTCCTCGCGACGATGAGGGGGGCGCCGTGCCCGGCCAGCCAGCCCAGGTACCAGGGCAGGGCCGTGCCGGGGACGGCGTCGTACCAGATCGGCATCGTGAACAGGGACAGCGCCAGCCACCAGGCCGCTGCCGTCACGGCGAACTCCAGGATGGAGAGCGGGAGGTTGACGCCGACGTACAGGACGTCGCGCCACCGGCTCTCGTCGGCGAACTCGGCACGCACGATGGCGATCGCACCGCCGGAGAACGGGCGATAGGCGTGCGGGCGGAGCGGCGTCGGATCGGCGATCGCGGCGCGCCTCCGCTCGATCCGCGCGACGAGCCGGGAGGCCTCGATGCCGAGCGCGAGGAAGACGACCCCGATCCCGGCGAACAGGGTCGGGACCGCGCTGGAGAAGAACGAGAAGACGAGCGCGAACGAGAGGGTTCCGACGAAGAAGCCGGCGACGAGCGCCAGGAGCGCGTACCACGTCGCCGGGTGGAGGGGCGACAGGAGGAAGGCGCGGACGGGGTTCATCGCCCGCCGGGCCACCCCGAGGGCACCCGCCGCCTGGGCGCCGCCCGCCTGCGGCGGAGACGCGAGGACCCCCGGCGAAGCGAACGTGGCTTCGCCGGGGATCCGGTCCGAGACCAGCCAGGTCAGGATCAGCAGCAGCCCCACCACGAGGGCCGCGGAGGAGATCACGTCCGGTGCTGCTGCCGCCGCACCGAGGTCGCCACCAGCAGCGCGCCGATCCCGAGGATGAAGGCCGGCCACAGGAACCGGCCCTGGTCGGCCCAGGCGGGCAGCAGCTGATCGAGCAGGGCGAGGCCGCCGAAGAGGACGAGCGCGAGGCCGAAGAACGTGACCCCCAGGCCGCTGCCGCCGTGGCCCGCGTGCCGATGCGGCGTCCCGACCGCCGCCCACCCGCCGGGAACCCCCGCGACCCCGGGCTGCGTGGCCGACTCGCCGGCCGCGCCGGCCGCGGCGCCCTCCGGCGCGCCCCAGGCATCGGAGCCGCCGGCCCCTTCCGCCCCGGGCGCGACCGGACCGCCGGC
>JAJYDP010000391.1 GCA_021777365.1 Chloroflexota bacterium
CCGGAAGCGCGCCCCCATCGCCTCGGCCTCTGGACCGGCGGGCAGGCCGCGATACTCCACGTGCGGCCCGCCGCGTTCGAGCCGCTTCTCGATCCCGCCGCGTCCTCGGCGCTGCGCTGGCTCGACGTGAACCTGCTGGCGGTCGCCCTCGAGCGGCTGTTCGACGTGGACCGCGCCGCGACCGCAGGGGGCGGCCGGATCGCGTACACGAAGGATGCCGATGAGGCGCTCGCGATGGTCGACCGGGGGGAAGGCGTCGCGGCGTTCCTGCTCGATCCCACGCTGGTCGACGACGTGCTCAGCGTCGCGGCCGCCGGTGAGGTGATGCCGCAGAAGTCGACGTACTTCTACCCCAAGCAGGTCACCGGCCTGGTGCTGAACCCGCACGAGTGGTGAACCCGCCGGAGCGCCCGATCCGCAAGGACGAGGTCGTCCTCGAGGATCGCGGCGTGTACATCGAGTCGTGGCTGCCGGAGCGGCGATCCCGGCGGCGGCCGCTGCTGCTCGTGCACGGCGAGCTCGGCGGGTCGTGGCTGTGGGAGCGCTACCTCGGCTACTTCGCGCACCGCGGCTGGGAGGGCCACGCGGTCAACCTGCGCGGCCACTACTGGTCGGACACCACCGACGTGTCGGGAATCGACTTCGACGCGTACGTCTCGGACGTGCTGGCGGCGTTCGACCACATCCCCCCCAACCCGGTGCTGGTCGGACACGGGATGGGCGGCCTGATCGCTATGCGCGCGGCCGAGCAGCGGCACGTGGCGGGACTCGTCCTGATCGGCGCCGCCCTGCCGGCGCAACTGTGGGTCGCGCCGCGACCGCACGCGATCCGGGAGATCCCGGACGCGTTCGGCCGCGAGCTGGTCGGCTGGCAGTCCCTGCCGGAGCAGCTGCGCCGCCAGAACCCGGACCTCACCATCGAGGACGTGCTGCGGGTCCAGCACCTGATGGGTCGCGAGTCCGGCGTCGCGCGTCGCGCCATGCTGCGGGGCGTGCCGGTCGATCGCGAGCGCCTGGCGAACGTGCCGACGCTGGTCGTCGGCGGTGGTCTCGACCGCTGGTTCCCGGAGCCCGACAGCGAGCGGCTTGCGGCGTGGCTGGGCGCGCGGTACGAACCGTTCGGTGCCCACTCGCACTACGGCCTGGTGATCGGGTCCGAGAGCTTCGGGCAGGTGGCGGAGGCCGTCCGGCTCTTCCTGGAGTCGCACCGGCTGTAGGCCGCATCGGCGGGGCCCGCGGCGGGCCCGCGGCGGCGGGGCCCGCGGCCGGTGGTCCGCGCCGGAGGCTTCGGCCGTGCCGGCGCTCGAGGTCTTGCCGTGCCGGCGGCTTCGGCCGTGCCGGCGCTCGAGGTCTTGCCGCGCTTGGGATCTCGAGGGCGCCCTGGGTCTCGCGTCGCTGATGGCGTGGCGGAACAGCAGGTCCCCGAGCCCACACTCGACCAGCAGGCCGCCGTATCACTTGAAGTGTTCGCCAGCGGGGTGAAGCGGCGCGGAGGAGCGTCAGCATCGGTCGCAGCACGCGCCCCCGGTCCGTGGACCCGCGGCACCGACGTTGAGTGCCTCGCAGTCCCCGCTGTTCCGCTTCGACTGCGGCGGTGGCCGGGAAGGTCCTGTGCCGCTGGCCACGCGCTGCCAGCTGCGCCCGACGAGACGGCCAGGCAACACTTGAAGCGATACGCGGACGGCCCGGCACCGCAACGCCCGGCACCGCAACGCGTTCATCCCACCCGGGCCGGCCGGCCTGCCCGCTGTGGTACCATTCGCGCCGCTTCGCCGCGCCCCGCGACGAGGCGCGCGCCGCATTCGTCTAGAGGCCCAGGACACCGCCCTCTCAAGGCGGAGATCATCGGTTCGAATCCGATATGCGGTACCAAATTTCGGATTCGTGCTCAGAATGGGCTCGCCGAGCGATCCGGGCATCCATCCGGGCATCCATTCGCGGTTGCACTGAATCTCGCGCCCTGTTCGGAACCTCGCGCTTCGTTCCGAATCCCGCGGTTGTTCCGAATCCGCGGCAGCGCGGAGGTGGCGCTTCCCCGTTGGCCGTCAGCGTCTCGCTCGTCAGGGACGACAACGAGGATCCTCGGCGAGTCACGCTGGCGCGTGGCTTCCCCCGTTCCATTGCTTCCCCTCTTCGGCGGTCTCGGATGCTGCTCTGCACCGATGCTCTCGACACGGGTGTCCGTTGCCTCCCGAGCACCCCGCAGGTTGGTCGCCGAGACCCGAGTCGATGCCTCGGTCCTCCTTGACCAGGTCGCCGCGTGCCGGTCACCGTCTGTCGTGCTCATGGGAGCAACCTCGTTCGGCGGGCTGCTGCGTCAAGGGGCAGATCCGAACAAGCGGTGCATTGCGGCACCACGTAGGCACGACTCCAGTCGCGCTGGCTTGGGGCATCCTGGTTCCGGTGCAACTATCAGCGAAGGCGCGAAGCAGGTGGGGGCTGAGCTGGCGTCGCGCTGGCTCGGGGCATCCTAGTTCCGGTGCAACTGCTCCCAGGCCCGTTCAGCCTCTACCTGATGGCTCGAACGCCTGTCAAGGTGGAGATGGCGGCTTGTGCGCACCGGTGGGTAAGTCGAGCCGCCGACGGACCGCACCGGTCAATCGCTGTTCGCCAGATGAGCCACACGTCCCCTGACGGTTCCGCCGTGCCCGCTGACGCTGCGACGCGGAGGTAGCTCGTGGCCATCCCCTACGCACTGGTCCTCGCGATCGCTGCGGTCCTCGTCGCAGGCATCGTGATCGCGTGGTTTGCGGCACCGGCGCTGGCGAGCTCCGGCTCCGCGCCAGTGCGCCGCGTGCGACAGGTCCAGGTCGCGGCCGGCGGGCTGCTCGGCGTCCTGGTCGTGCTGGTCGCGGTCCTCAGCGTCGCCGGCATGCCACTCCTGCCCAACGCCGAGCCGCTGCGCTTCGGGAACGGAAGCGGGGGCGACGATCCGCGCCTCCTCGGCTTGCGGAACGACTTCACCCCGCCCAGCACCTTCGGCCAAGCGCTCTATGCCTACGCGCCCGGAGCCGAGCTGCGCACCGGTCTGCAACTTGTGAACGATGGCCCCGCACCCCTCACCGTGACCGGTCTCGAGCCATCAGGTGGGCCGAACGTCCGCTCGCTCGCGCTTCGGCTGGCTCCCGGCCCACCGCCCGCGCACATCATGTTGCCGCTTTATCCCAACCAGGGTTCGGCCCGCTGGCTGAGCGAGCCGTTCCATCCCTTCACCATCCCCGCCCGTGACCAGGTCGGGGTCGGCCTCGCCGTGACGCTCGGGACATGTGCCTCGGCGCAGCCCCAGCCGACGCGCGCGCCTGGAGCCTCGCTCCTGCCGGACAGCGACCCGGCACTCAACGGCGGGTTCGGCGCCGTCGATACCTTGCGCATCGACTACACGGTCCTCGGAATCCAACGGACGGCCGTGCTCCCGCTCCCGCTGGCAATCGTCGTCGTTACGGGTCAGCCGACCTTCGGATGTTCGCCGGCGTAGGAACACGAGCCGTGAGGCCCATGCGTGGCCGCGTCTGCTGGATTCAGGCCGCCCTTCTCGCCGTCCTCGCAGTCACGGGCCGCTTCTTGCGACAGATCGGGCAACCGGTCGGCATCTTCGCGCGGGTGAAGGGCGACATCCGGTAGGGCGGGTGGCCCGGGTCGTCCCGGCAGCGCCAGGTCACGGCCTTGTCGTAGGTGGCCTTGATCCGCGCGGGCCGGAGGGCGCCGTTGGCCCCCGCGTCCCACTCGGCGGCGAGCTCAGGATGCACGGCGGCGAGCGAGTCCTTGCCGTCGGCGCGCTCGGTGGAGCAGCGCTGGCAGCGCGTCTGGCGGCACGTCCGCTGGACCACCGGGGCGACCCACCCGTGGCCGCAGCGATGGCAGGTCCAGTGCGCCTCGTAGCCGGACCCCGCGGTGACGGAGGCCGACGGCCTGTCGTTGGCCTCGGCGTCCCAGTCGCGGGCGACGAGCGGGAAGTCGCGTTCGAGCATGAGCCCGGTCACTTTCACCGAGGCCGTCTTGCGCCCCGGCGCGACGGTGGCCACGAGCGGCGGGTGTCCGAGCGCGGCGAGCGCGTCGTTCTGGGCCGCCACGTTGGCGATCACCGAGCGCGCCTTGGCCGCGGCCATGTAGGTCGCCGTCCCCTGGGTGGCCCGGGTGTGGGCGTCGATGATGAGCTCGGCGATCGAGCACGCCTGCGTGCGCGGATCATGGAGCCCCGTCCAGGCGAAGCGGAACGAGGCCGGCAGATCACGGAGCTCGCGCTTCACGATCGCGGCGAAGGTGGCGAGGTCGGCCTGCCCGGCGTGGTGGGCGCGCACGAGGGCGAGCACGAGCTGGAGCCGGCGCGCGTTCCGCAGGCTGTAGCGGCGCCGGCGCCCGAAGCGCTTGTCGATCCAGTCGAGGACGCCCTCGGCGGCGGCGTTGCTGCGCGGATAGCGCCTGTGCGCCCGGTGCTCGGCGATCTGCTGGCGCACCAGCGCCTCGTTCGCGCGCCACCAGCCCTCGGGCGTGGCCGCCTGGCGGGCGCGGGCGAAGGCGCCCAGGGCGTCCCAGTCGTGGTTGGTCCAGAAGGCCCGCTCGAAGAGCTGCCGGTGGGCGGGATCGTCGGTCCAGATGCCGTCGGCGCTGGCTGCGGCGCGCAGCGCGCGTCCCAGGTGGAACTCGCACGAGTAGAAGGTCGCGTTGGGCCAGCGGACCGCCACGGCGTTGGCGATGGCCTTGGCGCCGTCGGCGACCACCCAGTCGGGTCCGGGGCCATCGGGGTCGATCTCGTCGAGGAAGTCGTCGTCGAACTCGGAGCCTGGACAGCCGACGATCCACTCGGGACAACCGGCTTGGTGGGTACCGGAGGCTGACTGCCGCACCCCAGCACGAGCAGAGCGACAGCCACGAATGCCACCGATCGGCTCAGTTTCGATGTCATGGCTCGCCTCGTGCGGACAAGGCTCGCCTTCCCGTTCAGACGATGGTCGCTCTGCCCCGGTTCCCGCAACTCGGTCCTGTGTTCGACGTTCCCATGACAACCGCCATCGCCCCCTCTCTGCCGCACAGGGTGCTGACGATGGTGGTTTCGCGGGACGGCAGGGACCCGACCGCCCAACCTCGGTGCCCTGGGATGCGTTGTCGCGCTCGCATCGTGGGCGGCGCGAGCCCGTTCCGAAGAGGATATTCGAGGCCGCGCTGGTGCCACCGTGCAGATGATGGCCTCCAAGCAGGGCGGGCGCGCGAGCGCAGCGAGTCAGACCCACGGGTCGCCGCGTCCCTGCGTGGCGGGTCCCGAGGCGCTAGCCCCCGGACGTGGCGGCTCCCGGCGTGGCGGGTCCCGAGGC
>JAJYDP010000392.1 GCA_021777365.1 Chloroflexota bacterium
GAGTCGGTCAAGGTTCCTCCGCCTGCCCGATCCGCCACTCTCCCACCGGGGGAACCGGCACGGCCACCACGGCGCAGCACACGGGTTCCTCCGCCTGCCCGATCCGCCACTCTCCCACCGGGGGAACGCGCGATGGGTCCCGGTCCTCAGTGCACGGGCCGGTGCCACGAATATCGCGAGCTGTGACCCCACTGTGCACGAAGTACGAATCATCCGAGCCCCGGAACGGCCGCGGAGACACGTCCGGGCGCCGCCAGGGCCGCCTCTGGTTCCGGGGGTGGGCATCTGGCGGAAACGCGGCACGGCTGCGACCCGCGGCGGAAATCCGGCCACCGGCCACGCGGCCCGGCCACGCGCCACGCCCCTGCGGCCACGCGCGCCACTCCCGGTACAATCCCCCCATGCCCCTCGTCGTTCAGAAGTACGGCGGCTCCTCGCTCGCCGACGCCGATCGGATCCGCCACGTCGCCCGCCGGATCGCCGCCGAGCGCGCCACCGGATCGTCGCTGGTCGTGGTCGTCAGCGCCATGGGCGACACCACCGACCACCTGATCGAGCTGGCCTGGCAGATCACCCGCGACCCCGACCCCCGCGAGATGGACCGCCTCCTCGCCACCGGCGAATACCAGAGCTGCGCGCTGGTCACGATGGCCCTGCACACGCTGGGAACCGCCGCCGTCTCGCTGACCGGCGCCCAGGCCGGCATCCGCACCGACACCGCCCACGGCCGCGCCCGCATCGCCAACGTCGACCCCGCCCGCATCCTGCACGAGCTGGAGGCCGGGAACGTCGTGATCGTGGCCGGGTTCCAGGGCTCGACCGCCGACACCCACTCCGCCGGCGAGATCACCACGCTCGGCCGCGGCGGCTCGGACACCACGGCCGTCGCGCTGGCCGCCCGTCTCGGCGCCGACCGGTGCGAGATCTTCACCGACGTCGAGGGCATCTTCACGGCCGATCCGCGGATCGTCCCGGACGCCCGGCTCCTGCCGGTGATCGGCTACGAGGAGATGCTCGAGCTCGCCCACCAGGGCGCCCAGGTCATGCAGACCCGCGCCGTCGAGCTCGGCTGGGTCAACGACGTCGAGATCGCCGTCCGGTCCACGTTCAGCGACCACCCGGGCACGCGCATCAAGGAGGACCCCGACGTGGAGCAGCGCAACAAGGTGCGCGGCCTGGCAACCGACCGCAACGTGGCCAAGCTGACGCTCGTCGCCGTCCCGGACCGCCCGGGCATCGCCCGCGGCGTCTTCGCGCCCCTCGCGGACGCCGGCATCAACGTCGACATGATCGTGCAGAACGTGGGTCACGCCGGGGCCACCGACCTGTCCTTCACGGTGCCCCGCTCGGACCTGGTGCGAGCGCGGCGCCTGCTCGAGCCGATCGTCGCCGACATGGGCGCGCGTGAGCTGACCGTCGACGACACGGTTGCGAAAGTGTCGATCGTGGGGGCCGGGATCCAGAACGCGCCGGGCTATGCGTCGCGGATGTTCGGCACGCTCGCCGACGAGGGGATCAACATCGAGATGATCTCCACCTCGGAGATCCGGATCACCTGCATGATCGGCGAGGCGCACCTCGAGAAGGCCGCGCGGGCACTGCACCGCGCCTTCGAGCTGGAACGGCCCGAGCCCGGGGTGCCGGCGCAGGCGCACTGAGGGGCTCGTCGAGCGGCGCGCGGCGGAACGACCGCTGGTCCGCGGCCTGACCACGATGACCGACCTGGCGCACGACCGATCCGGTCGTCCCGACCCTGGGCGCGCCCGATCCGACCGATCCGACCGATCCGACCCATCCGACCTGCCCGGTCTGCCGGACAGCCGACCCGACCGATCCGATCCCGCCGGTCCCGCCGATCCCGCCGATCCCGCCGGTCCCGCCTGCCCTCCCGGGCCCGCCTTTCCCGCACGGCTCGAGCGCTTCGGCGCCGTCGACTCCACCCAGGCCATCGTGACGGCGTGGCTCGCGGCCGGCGTGCCCGACCCATGCGTCGCCGTCGCCGATCGGCAGCGCGCGGGCCGCGGGCGACACGGCCGGACCTGGACCGCGCCACCGGGAACCGGGCTGCTGGTCTCCTGTGGCTTCCGGCCCACGTACCTTGCGCCGCGCGATGCGTGGCGGCTGGGCGCGATCGTGGCGCTGGCGATGCTCGATGCGGCCGAGGAGGTGGCCGGCCTGCGCGACGGGACGCTCGGTCTCAAGTGGCCCAACGACCTGGTGGCGGACGGACCGGACGGAGCGCTGCGCAAGGTCGCCGGGGTGCTCGGCGAGACCACGGCCCAGGGGGCGGAGCTGGCGACCGTGGTGGTCGGGATCGGGGTCAACGTGGAGTGGGCCGAGCGAGACTTCCCCCCCGAGCTGGCACCCTCGATGACCAGCCTCTCGGCGCTCGGGGGCGGCCGGCCGGTCGACCGCGATGCGCTGCTCGGCGGGTTCCTCGGCCGGCTCGAGTCCCGGCTGGAGGCGCTCCGCGACGGACGCTTCGACGCCGGCGGGTGGAGCGCGCGCCAGCGCACCACGGGTCGGCGGCTGACGGTGGAGGTCGGCGATCGCGAGTTCGGCGGGAGGGGAGAGGGAGTCGACCCGACCACGGGCGCGCTGTTGCTCGCGACGGCCGACGGGATCCTCGCGGTCGACGCGGGCGAGGTGACCCGCTGCCGCGTCGCATGAGGGGCGGTGGGCTCGCAAGCGGCCCCGGGGCGCGACGGGCCCCGTAACAAGTAGACTGCGGCGGTGTTCAGGAAGGTGAGCGGTCCAGAGAAGGACCGGCTTGTCGCGTTCGACCCCGACCGGCCCGCGGTCGAGGCTGCCCGCCGCGACCCCACCCGGTTCGAGACGCTCTATCGCAGGTACATGGCACAGGTCTACAGCTTCGCCGTTTACCAGCTGGCCGACCACCACGCCGCCGAGGACCTCACCGAGCAGGTCTTCCTGCAGGCGCTGGCGGCGTTGCCGCGCTTCCAGGAGCAGCCGCGCGGGGACGGCGCGAGCAGCTTCCGGTCGTGGCTGTTCCGCATCGCGCGCAACCTGGCCAGCAACGAGCGGCGGGCCTCGCGGCGCCATCCCACCGCCCCGATCGACGCGGCCGGCGAGGTGGCGGGGACGGATGACCCGGCCGCGAGCGCCGTCCGGCGGGACGAGGCGGCACGTGCCTGGGCGGCCGTTGCCCGCCTCCCGGACGACCGGCGCACGGCGGTGATCCTCCGCTTCGTCGACGAGATGCCGGTCTCCGAGATCGCCGCCGTCCTCGGCCGGTCGGAGGGAGCCGTGCGCGTGCTGCTGCACCGGGCGCTGCGCAACGTCGCGGACGAGCTGCGCGCGGCCGACGCCTCCGCCCCCGCGATCGCGCCTGCCTCCGCGCCCAGCGACCCGGGCCGAGTGTCGTGACCGGCGTCCCCGACGACCTCGACCTCGCGGGCGACCCCGAGCTGGCCCACGCCGCGGATGTGCTCGCCCGCGTGCTGGTCCGGTTCCACCCGTCGTTCCGTTTCGAGGAGCGGCTGGCCGCCCACCTCCGCGACGCCGCCCACCTCCGAGACGCCGCTCACCTCCGCGACGCCGCGCTGGGAACGGCCGCGCCCGGAGCCGACTCGGAAACAGCCCACCCCCGGCGCATCATCCCGTTCCCCGCCCTGCCCGTCACCGGCGGTTCGATGCCCTTCGCGCTCGATCTCGCGCCGGCCGCCGTCGGCCAGGCGATGGGGCGCGTGCCCCGACCGGTCCTCGTCGGCGGAGCCATCGCATCGGGCGTCTCGATCGCCGGCGCCGCCGTTGTCGCGTGGCGGATCGCGGCCTGGCGGCATCCCCGGAGGGACGCCTGATGCCGATCAAGCTCCCGTTCCTGCCCCACCGCCGCGACTTCCCCCCGGACCTCTGGACGAAGTGCCCCCGCTGCGGCGAGATGCTCTACAACAAGCAGCTCGAGCGGAACCTGCGCATGTGCACGAAGTGCGGGCACCACTTCAAGCTGCGCGCGGATGCGCGCCTTCGGCTGCTGCTCGATCCCGACTCGTTCGAGGAGCACGACGCCGGGCTGGAGTCCACCGACCCGCTGGGCTTCGTCGACCTGAAGACGTACCCGGACCGCCTGGTGGCCGCGCGGATCGCCAGCGGGCTGCGCGACGCGGCGGTATGGGGCACCGGCCGCATCGACGGGCAGCCCGTCGCCATCTGCGTCATGGACTTCGCCTTCATCGGCGGCTCGATGGGCTCCGTGGTGGGCGAGAAGGTGACCCGGGCCGCCGAACACGCCCTGGCCACCTCCATGCCGCTCGTGATCGTCTCGGCATCGGGCGGGGCGCGGATGCAGGAGGGCACCCTCGCGCTCATGCAGCTGGCCAAGACCTGCGCCGCGCTGGAGCGGCTGGCGGCGGCGGGCGTGCCCTACGTGAGCATCCTGACCGACCCCACCACCGGCGGCGTCTTCGCCTCGTTCGCCGTGCTGGGCGACGTGAACCTGGCCGAGCCAGACGCGCTGATCCGGTTCGCCGGGGAGCGAGTGGCCAGCGGCACCATCGCCGTGGAGCTCCCGCCCGGGTACCAGCGCGCCGAGTTCCTCCTCGAGCACGGGTTCCTGGATCGCGTGGCCCCGCGCGACCGGCTGCGCGAGGAGGTGGCGAGGGTCCTCTGCTACCTGCGCGAGGGAGCGCCCTGCTCGGACGCGCCGTTCCCGCCCGGGACCCCGCTCGCTCGTGCCACGGCCGAAGGGCACGACGCCGCCTTCCGCCCGTTCGGGTTCCTCAACCCGAGGCTGCCGAACCTCCCGGCCCTGCCGGTGGTCGAGGCGGGACGCCGCGGAGTGGCGGCGCTCGGCGCACAGGCCGCCGAGATCGGCGCGCACGCGGCCGAGGTGATCGGGGGGCGCACGTCCGGTGATGGCATGGGGCCCAGGACCGCGCCGCTGGCCGGGACGCAGCCGTTGCCGGGCGCCGCCACGGACGGTCGCGGAGCGGCCGGCGTATCTCGCGGGGGCGGCAACGGACCCGCTGGCAGGACCGCATCTGCCACCGCGCCTGCGACCCCACCTGCCACGGGTGCCGGCACCACCGCGCCTGCGATCCTGCCTGCCGCCGCGCCTGCCACGGGCGCCGGCCGCGCCGGCTCGCCAGGGACCGCGACGTTCCCGCCGTCCGCCCCCGACGCCGCCGAGCAGGAGCGCGTCTGGGCACGCGTTCAGGCGGCACGCAACGTGAAGCGGCCGCACACCCTGGACCTGGTACGTGCCATGGCCACGGACGTGGTCGAGCTCCACGGGGACCGCCTCTTCGGCGACGACCCCGCGATCGTGG
>JAJYDP010000393.1 GCA_021777365.1 Chloroflexota bacterium
GGTGATCGCGGTGGAGGAGACCGAGACGATCGCGCTGTTCAGGAAGTACTGGCCGAAGTTGTTCGCGCCGAGCGCGGCGGCGAAGTTGTCGAGGGTGGGGTGGCTGGGGATCAGCTGCGGCGGGATCTCGAGGACGTAGGCGAACGGCGTGAAGGCCGTCCCGACCAGGAACGCGAACGGGATGAGCATGACCAGCCCACCCGCCGCCGCCAGCGCGAGGATGGCCCAGGGTCGTGCGCGGCGGCGCAGCGGCCGCGGCGGCGTCACGTGTCGACGGGCGGCCATCAGAGCGCCGCCTGGCGGCGCGCGAAGCGCAGCTCGAACACGCTGATCACGAGCAGCACCGCGGCGAGCAGGTAGGACAGGGCCGCGCCGTAGCCCAGGTCGAGATACGAGAACGCCTCCTGGTACATGTAGGTCAGCACCACGTGCGTGCTGTTGAGGGGGCCCCCGACGAGGCTGTTCGCCGACGAGGACATGACGAAGATGGGGATGAAGGCGTTGAACCCCCCGATGGTGAGCACCACGAGGAGGAAGGTAAGGGTCGGCCGCAGCGACGGCAGGGTCACATGGCGGAAGCGCGCCCACGCTCCGGCGCCATCGATCTCGGCGGCCTCGAGCAGTTCGGGCGCCACGCCCTGCAGGCCGGCGAGGAATACCACCATCGTCCAGCCGATCCCTTTCCAGATACCCACGACGGCGATCGCCCAGAGGGCGGTGGTCGGGTCGGCCAGCCACGCGACGTCGGAGGGGATGACGTGGAGCACGTCGTGGAGCAGCCAGTTGAGCGCCCCCGCCTGGCCGTTGTAGAGGTAGACGAAGATCAGGCTGACGATGACCCAGGACGTCACCACCGGCAGGTAGTAGATGAGGCGCAGGATCGAGCGTCCCGGGATCGCCTGGTTGAGCAGGAGCGCGACCCCCATGCCGATGACGAGCTGGCCGGCCACCGTCACCACGGTGTAGCCGACGGTGGCGCGCAGCGCCTGCCAGAAGACCGGATCACCGAGGGCGCGGGCGTAGTTGCCGAGCCCCACGTAGACGCTCGGCTTGATCAGGTTCCACTGGAAGAAGCTCAGGACGAACGAGCTGGCGAGCGGATAGAGCGCCCACAGGAGGTAGAGCGCCATGCCGGGCAGCAGCAGCAGATAGATCGGCACGAGCCGGCGGATGCGCACGGGCGTCCGCCGGCTCGGTCGAGAGGAGAGCAACGGCATCCGACGTGGCACTCGCGCCTGGAACGCACGGGAGATCGCCACGTCGGTACCGCCTACGGCTTCAGGAGGCCGTCGACCGTCGTGGCCGCGGCATCGAGGGCCTGCTGCACGGGCTCGTCACCGCGCAGCGCCTTCAGGACGGCGTTGGTGACGGCCTCGTCGATCTTCGGCCATTGCGGGGTCGGTGTGCGGGGCTGCGCCGTGACCATCTGCTGCTGGAAGATTCCATAGTAGCTCGGCAGCTGGCTGTTCCCGGTCAGGCTCTTGAGAACGGGCATGTTCCCCACCTTGCCCAGCGCGAGCTGCGCCTCGGGCGAGAGCATGAAGCGCGTGAACGCCAGCGCCGCGGCCTGGTTCTGGGTCTGCTTGAACACGACGATGTCTTCGCCGCCGACCACCGAGATGCTGCCGGCGGGTCCGGAGGGGAGCGGCGCCAGCCCGTACTGCAGCTTGGGATACTGGTTGCTGAAGATGTCGGGCATCCACGGCCCGTCGACGATGGTACCGGTCTCACCCTTGCCGAGCGCGTCGGTCGTCCCGAGGCCGCCGCCCAGGATGCTGGGCGAGAGGTAGCCCTGCTTCAGCCAGTCGTAGAGCTTCTGGACCGCCGCCACGGTCTGCGGCCCATTGAGCACGCCGCTGGCCTGGGTCAGCGTGGCGTTCGTGATGCCGCCGCCCATGCTGAAGATCCAGGGCAGGACGTTCCAGCTGCCCGTGCCGCCTTCAGCGTAACCATAGGCGGCCGCTCCGGTCGACTTGATCTTGGCCATGTCGGCCTCGAACTCGTCGATCGTCGCGGGCGGCGTGCTGATTCCGGCCTTCGCGAAGACCGCCTTGTCGTAGAAGAGCAGGCGCGTGTTGGTGTCGAGGGGCAGGCCGTAGTAGTGGCCGTTCCACTCGTTCGTCCCGAGCGACCCGGCGAACGTCTGCGCCGCGAGCTGCTGGAAGTCCGGCATCGCTTGGTCAAGCGCGAGCAGGGCGCCGTCGTTGGCGAACTCGGGCACCCACATGATGTCGGCACGCAGGACGTCGGGCAGCACCCCGCCGGCAATCCCGGTGACGAGCTTCTGGCGCAGATCGTTGTAGCCGATCTCCTGGTGCTGGACCTTGACGTTCGGGTACTGGGCCTCGAATGAGGTGATGAGCTGGTCAAGCGTCGTGACGACGTTGTTCTGCCCGCCGCCCTCGCTGTAGGAGTCCCAGAAGGTGATCGTGCCGCTGATAGCCGCCGCCGACGCCGCGCCCGGGCTCCCAGTCGCACTCGACGGACCTGTCGATGACGTGACCGGGGCCGCGGCCGGGGCGGACGCGGCCCCGGTCGGCGCCACAGTGGCTGCACTCCCGCTGGCCAGGCACCCCGCCAGGATCAGCGGCAGGGCCACGAGTGCGGCTCCCAGTCGCATCAGTGATTTCGATCTCACCAGAGTCCTCCTCGGCCCACACGGGCCCGGGTACGACCGCCACCTGTCCGATCAGGGACGGCTGACACAGCGCTCGCCTCATCGCGTAGATGGGCGGGATGGAACAGCTCGCGCAGGACGAGGGTGGCGGCCCCTCGTGCCCAGGCATCGTCCCCCCATGGCTCGATCACCGGCATCCAGCGCTCGACCGCGCGCTCCGCCACAGCCTCCTTCCAGTTCGTCCGCTCGGTCACGGCTTCACGGAGCGGATCGAGGTAGACCGCGCCGAGCCTGACGCCCTCCCCTGAGACGATGACGCGTTCCGGATCGAGAACGGTCGCGGCGTTGACGATCGCGCCGCCGACGAGACGACCGGCCCGGGCGAGGATGCGGGCGACCCGTTCGTCAGTGGTCGCGTCGGCGGCCAGCGCGCCCGGCTCCACGAGCCGGCCCGTCGTCGCCTCGACATCACGCACCAGCGCGGGCTCGGCAGCGATGGCCTCGAGGCACCCGCGCCGCCCGCACCAGCAGCGCGGTCCGTCCGGCACGACCGTGACGTGGCCGAGCTCGCCCGCCCCACCGGACGCGCCGCGGTAGACCGAGCCGTTGAGAACGGCGCCCATGCCGATGCCGCGCCCGATCGTTACGACCATGAAGTGCTGCAGCCCGCGCCCGGCACCGAAGAGCTGTTCGGCAATCGTCAGTGTGTTGACGTCGTTGTCGAGGTGGACCGCCAAGCCGAGCCGGTCGGAAAGGAGCGCGACCAGGTCGAGGTGGGACCACTCGAGCAACGGGGAGAGGGCCACCCGCCGGGTCGTCGGGTCGACCATGCCGGGCACGCCGATCCCCACGCCCAAGATGGATGCACCGTCGGCGCCCGCGCTCGTGCAGAGCTGCTCGACGGCGGTGGCGAAGAGCTCGGCGACCGAGGCGGAATCGGCTTCGTGTCCGCGCGGCACGGTGACGAAGGCCAGCGGCGTCGCCTCCAGGTCGGTGAGCGTGGCCGCGAGGTCGTCCGCGGTGACTTTGATCCCGACGACATACCCGGCCGTCGGATTCACCCGCAGCGGCGTGGCCGGTCGGCCCAGGCCTCGCACAACGTCGGCGCCGCCAGGGGCGCCCCCCTCCTCGAGCAGGAACCGCGTGTCGAGGAGGTCCGCCGTGATGGCGGTGATGGTCGAGGGGCTGAGGCCGGAGAGCCGGGCGAGCTGGGCGCGGGAGAGCGAGCCCTGCTCCCGCACGAGGTTGAGGACGAGCGAGCGGTTCATGTCCCGGATGAGCTCGCGATGGCCGGTTCGCACAGCCTGCCTCAGTTACTTCGTCTACTGGACGAACTAACAATCTCACCCCTGTCAAGCCCTCGTGTTCAGAGGTGGGCCGAATCCCGTAGCACACCGCAATCCATCAGCCGTCGGGCTGTCCGGGCGCGCCGTCCACTTCCAGCCCGCCTCGTTGCTCGGCACCGGCCCGAGATGGCGATCGGGGCGGGCCGTGGTTCGCGCCAGCCAGGAGCAGGTAGAGCGGCAGGCCCTACCCTTTCGGAGCGGGGAAGAGAGGCCCGCGGCCGACCACGAGGGTCGCTGCGAGACCCGCCCACTGGGCCGGGCCAGGGCCTTGACTCGAACCGCGTCTCGCCGACACTGCTCACGGAGGGGACCGACCTGGGCACGGCCCACGGTATGGCCGGAGCCTGTTCCTTGACCGTCAGGCACGACCAGACGTAGATCGCATCACGCACAGGTTCCCGAGGCGCTCGCCGCGAGGCCTGCTGGTCGGGGATCGGCCATCAGAGACGGCGCCTGCGAGGGCGTCGTGGCGGTATCCCTACGGCCGCCGCTCGAGCGCCGTCGGTTCGACCCCTCGGAGCTCGCCGTCGCTGACCGCCCGCCGCGGTGGGGTGGTGGCCCCCAGCAGCTGTCCCCCAATGCGGGTCCTTTCGGCCGCTACTTGCTGCCCCACACCATCGCGCTGACGGCGCCTCGGTCGGTCAGACGGCGGAGGTCCTCGTCGTCCAGGGTCTGCCCGTGCCGCGCCGCGGCGATGCGCTGGTCACAGAGCGTACAGAGGAAGATGCTGCTCCCGTCGGGGTGCTCGATCGTGCGCCGGTCGGAGAAGAAGATGCTACCCACCGCGGTCTCCTCGCCGCAGCCCGCGCACGGTTCGAGGTGCGTCAAGGCGTTACCGCGCAGCTCTCGGACGCCGTGGCCCACGTGGGTGAGACCGATGGCCTTCCGAAGCCCATCTAGGAGGGCGCCCCGCTTGCCACGAGTCGGGTGATCGCCGGTCATGCCGCCTCCACTGGCGCGTGTCGTCGCACGCGCCGCGCCCGAGCAAGGCTGCTTCCCGTGCCCCGTCTCCGTCAAGTGTCGTGCGGATCGACCCGTGCGGGATCGTCAGGCGTACGAGGTGGACGATGGGTGCCCGGTCGAGCGGAGCATGCGGGCGCACGAACCGCGCTCGGGCGCGCCCGGTCGGTCGCCCAGCGAACGCCCGGACGGACACCTCTGCAGAGGGCTACTGGAACGCGCCGACGCCTGACCGGCGCCTCCCGCGCCAGCCGCTCGCCGGGCGGCCTCACGCCTCGCGGTAGATCAGGTCGTGCTCGTGAACGTGGCCCGCCACGGCCAGCGCGACGTCGTCGCCCGGTCCCGCGCG
>JAJYDP010000394.1 GCA_021777365.1 Chloroflexota bacterium
GCAGCGCCGCCTCCGCCACCTCGACCGCGGAGACGTCGCCGCGGTGGACGGCGGCGACCAGCTCGGCGGCGGGGAGCCGGAGGAGGGGATCGATCGGCTCAGGCACGTGTCAACGATACAGGGCCGGCCGCACCGGAGCGGCCGGAGAACCCGACGGGCGGGATGCCGGTGGGGCCGATGCCCGCACCAGGCGATCCCGCCCGCCGAGAGGCCGAACCGGGTGGCGGCTACGCCACGTGCACGTACGTGCTGACGGCCCAGAAGGTGTTCCGGGCGCGCGCGCCGGGCGCGTGCACGGCCGAGTTCATCCAGATGCCGTACCAGTCGCCGTAGATCGTGTTGCCCGAGATCGTGACCGGCGTCGGCGTGGCGGCGGACCAGACCAGGATGCCCGTGGTGACCATGTCCGTGGTCGGGGTCACGTCGGGGTCGCCGCCGAGGTTGTTCGTGCCGATGATGTTGTCCCGGATCACGTTGTCACCGACCCAGGCCCCCGGGGCGTGGCTGTGGATCGTCACGCCGGAGAGGCCGTTGCCCGAGATCGCGTTGCCCTCGATGACGTTGGCGTAGGAGGCGGTGCCCGGGGCAGGAGCCGCCACCAGGATGCCGGCGCCCTGGCCCTTGAGCCCGTTGTCGAGGACGACGTTGTTGCGGATGACGTTGGCGTAGACGCCGCCGAACGCCGGCATCAGCTTGCCGGTCTGCGGGTCGCGGCCGAGGTTGTGGGAGGGAAGAGTGATCCCGCAGTCGTAGGCGTTGTCGGTGACGACGTTGCCGGCGACCAGGTTGTTGTGCGTCGGACCGAACTCGTCCGTCAGCAGGATGCCGCCCGCGTTGCCGGTGACCGTGTTCAGGAGCACCTGGGAGTAGGCGACGCTCCAGAGGTGGATCCCCTCGCCGCAATCACCGGGGATCGGTCCGCTGGCCTGGCACTCCGGGTACTTGGTGGTGCCCACGTTGGCCGGAAGCCCGCCCTGGTCGTTGTTCTCGACCACGTTGTGCTTGATGACGACGTGGGTGATCGGGGCGCCGGTGTACAGCTGCTGGCCCTGGATGTCGGGCCCCTTCACCGGGTTTGGCTGCTGAGCGAGGATCCCCTCGCCGGTGGCATTCTCGACCGTGAAGCCCATCACGGTGACGTTGGAGGCCGTGATCTTGATGCCGTTGTCGAGCCCGGTGGCGTCGATGGTCGCGCCCTGGCCGCTCAGCGTGAGCGACTTGTCGACCGCGACGTCCTCCGCGTACGTCCCGGCGCAGACCACCACGGTGTCACCGGCCGAGGCGGCGCCGACGGCGGCGTTGATGGTCGAGTAGGCCGCCGTCGCGCAGGAGGTGTCCGCTCCACCCGACGTGGCCGACCCGGAGACGTAGAGCGTGGAACTCGCCGCCGCCACCGGCGGCACGATCGCCAGTGTTCCCGCGAGGATCAGGGCCGACCCGCCCAGCGTGCCGGCGACATGGATGAACCTCCCCGAAGGCACAGTACCAACCCCCCTTGCGCCGGCCGATCCCCGCCGGCTGACGCGATCGCGACGACGGGTCGGGCTCACCAGTGGCTCGGCGCGATCCGGGTGGCCGGGTTGGGACGCGCGCGTCATAGCCTCCCGCCAGTTGGCGCAGATGGTGCTCGCGCGGAGGTGCAGTGTCAATAGAGGTGGCTAGAACAGGCCTAATGGCCCTTGCAGCCAATGGCTCTGGTGGTCCTCGCGCCACCGGGATGGAGGCTTCGAACGCGAGCCGATCGAGTAGGGCATCATGTCGGGAGTCCAGTCCACGAGGACACCCGGGTGGTGAGCGTTTCCGATCGCGTGCGTGCCGCCCTCGCGCGGCCGACCAGCCCCCACGAGACGCGTGGCGCCTCGGTGGTGCGGCCCGTCGTCTTCGGCGCCACGGACGGCCTGGTCGCCAATCTGAGCCTGATCATGGGGGTCGCGGCTGCGGCCCGCGAGGACCCGCACTCGGTGGTGGTGGCGGGGATCGCGGGATTGCTTGCGGGCGGGTTCTCCATGGCCGTGGGCGAGTACGTCTCGGTGCGGTCGCAGCGCGAGCTCCTCGACTACCAGGTCGAGCTGCAGCGGGACCAGCTCCGCTACACGCCGGAGCAGGAACGCGCGATCCTCGTGGACATCTACACGTCGAAGGGGCTCTCGGCCATGGAGGCGGACCTGATCGTCGACCGCATCCTGGCGGATCCGGAGCGCGCCCTGGACACGTTCGTCCGCGAGGAGATCGGCCTGTCCGCTGAGACGATGGGCTCGCCGTACACCGCGGGGCTCGGCTCGTTCCTGGCCTTCTCCGGCGGGGCGTTCGTCCCGCTCGTCCCGTACCTCCTCGCCGGCCCCGCCCTCGCGTTCCCTCTCAGCATCGGGCTCGCGATAGGCACGCTCTTCGCCGTCGGGATGGGGGTGAGCCGGCTCACCCACCGGCAGCCGCTGCGGAGCGGGCTGCGTCAGGCGGCGCTGGGGGCGGCGGCCGCGATTGTCACCTACGCGGTCGGGGCGCTGCTGGGGGCGGCGGTGCACGGCTGACCCAGGCGGCGATGCACGGCTGACCCACGATCACGCGGCAGGCCGGCGCCGTGGGCGGTGCGGACCGGTGCGCGGCCCGGCCTGTCGGGGGCTTCGCGCTTCGTGGATGATGGAGGCTGCGCGCCGGCGGATCCGGCGGCACCTTCCGAAAGGGGTCACGGGATGCGCGTGAGCTTCGAGCACCACCCTCACCCACACGTCGCCGAGCGGAAGAAGAGCGGGCCGCCGAAGTCGACCGACGAGCACGTCGGGTTCAACGGCCGCGTGGCCCTGGTCCTGACCACGGTGGTCGGCACCATGTGGTGCGCGTACGCGTTCGCGGTGCTGGCGCTGGTGGTGCTGCCCCAGGCGGTCCATGGCGGGACGCTCACGCTGGTGCAGTGGGTCAGCCAGACCTTCATCCAGTTGGTGATGCTCTCGGTGATCATGGTCGGGCAGAACATCATCGGCCGCGCAGCGGACAAGCGCGCCGACCTGACGTACCGTGACGCCGAGGCCACCTTCCACGAAGCCGAGCAGATCCAGCAGCACCTGAAGGCGCAGGACGACGCCATGAACGCGCTCCTCGACAAGGTCGAGAAGCTCGAGGCGCAGCTCGCCAACGCATAGGAGGGCCGTCATGCCCGGAGACGACCGGATCCCGCACGGCACACGATCCGCCGCCGCACGCCTCGGCTCCACGAAGAGCGGGCCGCCGGCGGGCGAAGGACCCCGGCGGTCGACCGGCCGCGTGGGCGGCCACCGCAGCCGGCTGGCGCACACGGCCCTGGGAACCCTCGCCGGCGTCGCCCTGCTGGGAGGCCTGGTCGCGGTCCCCGTCGGGCCGGCCGCCGCAGGCGTCGGGCTGCCTTCAGCGGGCCTCGTGCGGATCGGACCGGTGCCGGTGCGTGCCGCGTCACAGTGCACCGGCTGGACCAGCCAGAGCACGCCGCCGTCGACCATCCGGGTGCTGCGCACCGCCGGGCCCGCGGACGGGACCGTGCAGGTGGTGCCGTTCCAGTCGTACGTGAACGTGGTGATGGCGGCGGAATGGGGCGCCAGCGACCCGGTGGAGGCGCTGAAGGCCGGTGCCGTGGCGGCCAAGCAGTACGCCTGGTACTGGACCATGAACTGGCGCGGAGGGACCGCCACGGACGGATCCTGCTACGACGTGGTGGACAACTCGATGGACCAGGTCTACGCGCCGGAGACGCACACCCCGTCCGCCTCCGAGATCGCCGCCGTGACCGACACCTGGGGCATCTCGATGCTCAAGTCGGGGGCGCTCTTCGCCGCCCACTACGACGCCGGCAGCAGCGTGGCATGCGGCGCGAACGCCAACGGGTGGCAGCTCCTGCAGATCAGCGCGATGCACTGCGCGGAGCAGGGCATGCTCGTGCCGCAGATCCTGATGACCTACTACGGCCCCAACGTGACCATCGTCGGCGCGGACACGTCCGGCGGCGCCGGCGGGATCGGCGTGCCCGCACAGCTTCGCTTCACCGCGCAGCCGTCCGCGGCGACGGCGGGCGCGGCCATGAACACGCCGCCCACCGTGACCGTGGTGGACGGGACCGGCCAGGCCGTGACCACCGGCTCCGGTGCCACCACCCTGGTGACGCTCGCGATCGGCGCGGGACCCCAGGGGGCGGCGCTCACGTGCCAGGGCGGACCGGTCCGCTCGGCGGTGGCGGGAGTCGCCACCTTCGACGGCTGCTCGGTCAGCCCGGCCGGATCGGGCTACGTCCTGGTGGCGACGGCGCCGGGGCTCCCTGCGGTGAACTCCGCTCCGTTCGTCGTGGCGCCTGCCGCGCCGACTCTGACGCTGGATGCGGCATCGAGGGCCATCCCGTGGGGCACTGCGGCGCAGCTCTCCATCCACCTGGTCCCGCCCGCCTCCGGCGGGACGGTCGCCGGGCAGGTGGTGCACCTGCAGCGATCGACCGACGGGGTCGACTGGACGACGGCGGCCGACCTGACCACGGATGCCCAGGGCACGGCCACCTGGAGCGAGCGGCCGGCCACCAACCTCCTGTTCCGGGCCGTCTTCGACGGGACCGCGGACCTCGGTGCGGTCACCGGCGCGCCGGTGCGGGTGGTCGTGCGCCAGCTGGCGCTGCTGCGCCCGGACAACGGCGGGGCGGTACGCAGCGTGGCGCGCGGCACCGCGGTGACGTTCACGACGGTCGTGCGACCCGCGCGCCCGGAGCTGGCGCCCGGGCGCGTCCTGTACCGCGTCTACCAGCTGGTCGGCCGGACGTGGACCCTGCGGCGGGAGGTCACCATCACGGCGGACGCCACCGGACGGGCCACGCTGCCCGTCACCTTCGGGACGGCCGGCAGCTGGTACGTCCGGGCGATCGCGCTGCCGACACCCGCCAACGCGAACAGCGTCTGGTCCCCGCTCGAGCGGTACGCGGTGCGCTAGGTGGGCGGGCTCCCGGCCGAGGCCCGGGGGCCGCGCGCGTCTTCCGTCACCGCCGTCCGGGGTGGGGCCGGCCGCCGGCCTGTCGCCGACGGCCCTCCTGCGGCGATCGGGCTAGAGTGGAGTCCAGTGCGGGGGCGCGTGCCCGGCGCGACGATGCCGGGCAACCACCCCGGAGCGCCGTCACCCGACAGCGGGACGCGCCCCCGGGGCACCTGACCGGAGGCAGATCCATGGACCTCGAGCTCGATCCCGCGCGCACGGCGCTCGTCTCGATCGATCTCCAGCGCGGCATCGCGGCGGGCCCCGTGGCGCCCCACCCAGCGTCCGACATCGTGG
>JAJYDP010000395.1 GCA_021777365.1 Chloroflexota bacterium
TAAGGAGCGCACGATGGACCTGAGCCGCAACCAGGCGCTCGGCGAGATCGCCGCCGACGCCGCCCTCGAGCGCCGCGACTTTCTGGCCAAGGCCGCCGACCAGCTCCACCGGTTCCTCGACGCGAACGCCTCGCGGATCGAGGACGCGGGGGGGCTCATCCTGATCGATGACGATCCGGACTACCTGGCCGTGGCCCCGGACGGGTCGTTCCGCTCGCGCACCCGGTACCAGGACGATCACGGCGAGTGGATCTCCGAGACCGAGGTCATCGAGTCGCCCGCCGAGCTGGTCGAGCTGTACAACCCCTCCGAGGTCTTCGCCGCGTTCGCCGAGGCGGCGCGCGCGGCGGCCGGCATGGGCGAAGAGCCGACCGGCGCCGAGGAGCTGATGGAGACGGCCGGGATCGCGCCCGACGAGACCGTGGCGGAGGAGGGCTACGCGGTCGCCGCCGACGAGGGCACGTACGCGGCCGCGGCCGACGCGTGGGCGGCCACCAACGCGGAGGAGGCGCCGCCAGCCGACACCGACGAGGCGGCCGCGCGCCTGTACGACCTCGCGCTGACGTTCCAGGAGCGCAGCCAGAACTCGGAGGCTCGCCTCATCGAGCAGTTCGAATCGGGGGCGCGGCCCCTGGCGGGGCGCGTGGGCGACCTGATGATCATCGACGACGAGGACGAGCGGCTCACCCTCACCGGCGAGGGCAGGCTCGTCGCCGAGGTGGTGCCGGAGGACGAGGAGGGGCGCTGGCGGCGCCTGGACTCGGCGGCCGACCTGGTCGAGTTCTATGACCCGACCGACGTGTTCGGCGACGTGGCCGACGCGCTGGCCGATGCGTTCCCCTCGGCGATCGCCGAGGGCGATGGGGACGACGAGGACGAGGAGAACGCGGACGAGACCGGCGACGACGGTGGGCGAGCCACCCGGGACTGAGGGCAGGGCGCCACGCCCGATGCGCCTCCTCGACGCCGAGCTCGTCGAGTCGCGGGAGATCCTCCCCCACCAGTGGATCCAGCGATACCGGGCCCCGTGGCTGGCCTCCGGCTCCCGCGCCGGCCAGTTCGTGCACGTACGAACCCCCGACTACTCGGGGCTGGTGCTCCGGCGTCCGATCAGCATCAACACCATCGACCGCCTGGCCGGCGAGATCACGCTGCACTTCCGGATCGCCGGCAAGGGCACCGAGCTCATGGCGCGCGCGCGTCCCGGTGACGCCGTCCCGATGCTGGGTCCGCTCGGCCGTCCCTTCGAGGTCGACCCGCGCACGCACCACGTGCTGCTGATAGCCGGCGGGCTGGGAATCGCCGGTGTCCGGGCACTCGCCGACGAGTCGCTCGAGGCGGGGCGACAGGTCACCCTGCTCTTCGGGGCCGCGTCGGCCGGGGACGTCTACCCCTCCTCGCTGCTCCCCGACGAGGTCGAATACATCGTCGCGACCGAGGACGGCTCGCTGGGACAGCCGGGTCGCGTGACCGACCTGGTGCCGGCGTACGAGGCGTGGGCCGACCAGGCGTTCGCGTGTGGCCCGCGCCCGATGCTCGCCGCGCTCGCGGCGCTCGCCACCGGGCGGCAGGGACGGATGGGCGTGGCACGACTGGGGCGGAAGCGCGGCGGCGGCAGACCGGTGCCACTCGGGTCGGCCCAGGCGCGCCGCCGATCGTGGCTCCAGGTCTCGATGGAGCAGCACATGGGCTGTGCCGTGGGTGCGTGCCTCGGGTGCGTCGTCTGGGGCGTCGAAGGGCCGGTGCGGGTCTGCCGCGAGGGTCCGGTCTTCGCGTCCGACGAGATCGCCTGGGAGGAACCCGCGTGAACGGCGTACGGCGTGCCAGGGTGACGCAACGGGCGCACGTGGCGCGGGGCCGGGAGAGGGCGCGGTGAGGCGCAAGCGCTCGGTCGTCACGAGCGGGCCCCGACCCCGCGATCCGTATGCCGGCATGCCCCGGCTCGGGATCCGTGCCCCCCGGACGAAGTCCGTCGCCACGGCGGCCGGGAGTACTGGTCCCGCCATGATCGAGCCCGGCCCCGGGCGCGGGCCGGTGCCGGTGGCAGCGGCCGGACACGATCCCGACATCGCGGCCGTCGATCTGTCGGTCGACCTGGCTCCGAGGCGGCCCGGGCGGCTGGTCCTCCAGAACCCCGTGATGGTCGCGTCCGGCACCTTCGGATACGGCATCGAGTACGGCGAGGTGGTCGACGTCGAGCGGCTTGGCGCGATCTGCTGCAAGGGCACCACGCTGAAACCGCGCTCGGGCAATCCGCCGCCGCGCGTGACCGAGACGCCGGGCGGAATGCTCAACTCGATCGGGCTGCAGAACCCCGGCGTGGACGCGGTGATCGAACGATACGCGCCGCTCTGGGCGGGCTGGCAGGTCCCGGTCATCGTCAACGTCGCGGGCGAGTCGATCGACGACTACGTGGGCGTCGTCCGGAAGCTCGACGGCGTCCCCGGCGTGGCCGGCATCGAGCTCAACATCAGCTGCCCGAACGTGGGCAAGGGCGGGCTGCAGTTCGCCGTCGACCGCGAGGCGGCGGCGTCCGTGACGGCCGCGGTCCGTCGCGCCACGGACCTCCCCCTGCTGGTCAAGCTGTCGCCGAACGTCGCCGACATCCGGCCGATCGCCAGGGCGATCGAGGACGCGGGGGCCGACGCGATCACCGCGATCAACACCCTGTCCGGCATCGCGATCGACCGGCGCACCGGCAAGCCGCTGCTCGGCAACGTCTACGGCGGGCTGTCGGGCCCCGCGATCCGGCCCGTTGCCCTGCGGGTCGTATACGAGGTCGCGCAGGTCGTCGACATCCCGATCGTCGCGATCGGGGGCGTCGCCGCGCTCGACGATGCGCTCGACTACCTGGCCGCGGGGGCGGTCGCGGTCCAGGTCGGCACCGCGATCTTCGCCGACCCCGAGGTGCCGCTGCGGATCGTCGAGGAGCTCCGCGCGTACTGCGCCGCGCGCGGGCTCACCAGCCACCTGCCGCTCGTCGGGTCCGCACTCCCGGCGCGGCCCAACCGGCCCTCCGCGAAGGGCGTGGAGTATCGACCATGACCATGCGACGATCAGCCCCGGCCAGCGGGGCAGCCCCGGCCGGCGAACCAGGTCCAGGCGGTGGAGCGGCCCCGGAGCCCGGCTCGGGCCCGGACGTGGCCGAGCGGGTCGAGGAGCTGTTCATCGCCTCGGGCGCGCTGCGCCAGGGGCATTTCAAGCTGAAGAGCGGCCGCCACGCGGAGCGTTACCTGGAGAAGTTCCAGGTGCTGCAGTACCCGGAGGCCGTGTCCGAGTTGTGCCGATACCTGGCGGCGCTCGCGCTGGGGCCGGACGGCCGCCGGGTGGACGTGGTGGTCGGGCCCACGACCGGTGGCGTGATCCTGGCGTTCGAGGTCGCCCGCCAGCTGGGAGTGCGCGGCATCTTCGCCGAGGAGATCCGCGACCCGGACGGCACCACGCGACGGGAGTTCCGGCGCGGGTTCCGGCTCTCCGAGGGCGAACGCGTGCTGCTGGTCGACGACATCCTGACGACGGGAGGCTCGCTGCTGGCGATGCTGCCGCCGATCGAGGCGGCCGGGGCCGAGCTGACGCTGGCGGCGGTCCTCGTGGACCGCTCGGGCGGGCTCCAGAGCGTGACATCCCCCGTGAGCGGCCACGCGTACCCGGCCGCGGCGCTCTGGACGCTCGAGCTGCCCACGTACGAGCCCGGGGCCACCACGTGCCCGGGCTGCGCTGCAGGTCTGCCGCTGGAGGCGCCGGGATCGAGCGGGACGGCCCCGCACCCACCGGCCGCCTCCCTGGTGGAGGGTGCGAGAGCCGGTCATGCCGGCACGGGGATGCCGCGCGCCGCGGCCCCCGACTCGCAGACGGGCGGCAGGCCCGGGTCGCTGGGTCCGTCAGTCTGATCGCACGCCGGCCCGACCGGCGTGGACGACTCGAGGCTCCTGGCAGGGATTATCGGCATGGTAGTTACCGCCGAACGGCCCTTGACAGCGAGTCCGCTACAATCGCGGCCGTAGCGTCCCGCCGCGTCCCGGTCCCCTTCCTGCACGGTCCCCGCACGGTCCCGCTTCCATCCGATCGATCGCTTCGAGGTCACGCAGCGCACACATGACGCGCTTCCAGAGGCTCGCCCTCACCACCGCGGTCGCCACCTACCTCCTCGTCGTCATCGGTGCCATCGTGCGCAGCACGGGATCGGGGATGGGTTGCCCCGACTGGCCGCTGTGCCACGGCCAGATCATCCCCTCCACCACCGATTACCACCCGTGGCTGGAATGGATCCACCGCTTCATCGCCATGATCATCGGGTTCCTCGCGCTCGGCGTGGCCGTCCTCGCCTGGCGCGGGTACCGGAACCGCCGCTCGATCCTCTGGCCGTCGCTGGTCGCCGTCGTGGTGGTGCTGATCCAGGCGGCACTCGGCGCGATCACGGTGGCCGAGAACAACGCGGGCGACACGGTCACGGCGCACCTCGCCACGGCCATGATCCTGCTGGGCATCCTCGTCTACGTCGCGATCCGTGCCCGCTATCCCGATGAGCTGCCGGCCCGGGGCGCCAGCCAGCGGTTCACGCTGCTGGCCGCCCTCGCGGCCGCGAGCATCTACTCCCTGCTGCTCTTCGGGTCGCACGTCACCGCGACCGGCGCGGCGTTGATCTTCCCCGACTGGCCGCTCTTCAACGGCTCGCTGATCCCCTCGTTCAGCCAGTACCCCGCCGAGGAGATGGCGCAGTTCCTCCACCGCGCCGTGACGGTGATCGCCGGGATCATCCTGCTGGTGGCCGCCTGGGCGGCGATGCGCCAGCCGCGGTCCCGGCGCGGGCCCGTCGTCGCGATGATGCACACGGCCGTGGCGCTGTTCATCGTGCAGATCTTCGTCGGCGCGGCGCAGATCTTCACGTCGCTTGCCGACTGGGCCGTCGCGCTCCACGTGGCCCTGGCTGCGGCGATCTGGGCGCTCACGCTCGGCGCGGCGATCCAGAGCTACTACCTCGCGCGGCTGGAAGGCCGCCCGACCGCGCAGGCAGGCGGAGAGCCGGCGCCCGGGGGGGACGGCAGCGGAACCCACGGCGGCAGCGGCACTCACGGCGGCAGCGGCACTCACGGCGAGCGCCCCGACCTGGGCCCTGCCGGCCTGTCGGCATTCGCGGCAGAGGCGCCCGCGGGCTCCCCCCGCGAGGTCGTCGCGGACCTCCTCGAGCGCGCACCGTTCACCCCCGCCGAGGCCGCGAGCCCGGCCGGGCGGGTCGGGTGGCGCGCCCGCGCTGGCGCCTACGTGGCGCT
>JAJYDP010000396.1 GCA_021777365.1 Chloroflexota bacterium
CGAGGCACAGGTGCGCGTCGCGGTCGAGGCCGCCGAGCAGGTGCTCGACGTGCTCGACGGACGCCCGGCCCTGTACGCGGTGAACGCGCCGCTGGTGACGCCCGAGACGGCCCAGGCCCTGGCCCCCTTCCTTCCGCTCGCCGTCACCCTCGGGCAGCTCTACGCCCAGCTCGCACCGGGACCGGCCGACGAGCTGACGCTCGAGGTCGCCGGCGAGCTCGCGGCCCACGAGACCGGGCCCCTGGCCGCGGCGGTGCTGCGCGGACTCCTGGAGGTGGAGACCACGGAGCGGGTGAACCAGATCAACGCGCCGTCCATCGCCCGGGCCCGGGGAATCGCCCTCATCGAGCGCAAGCTGCCCGACGCGGGGCCGTTCGCATCGCTGGTCACGCTCACGGGTGCGACGGCGGTGGGTGGCACTGTCGCCGGGGGGGAGCAGCGGATCGTCCGCCTGGGTGACGATTGGGTGGACATGGCCCCCACGCCGCACATGCTGGTCACCAGCCACCGGGATCGCCCGGGCACCATGGGCCGCATCGGGCTCATCCTGGGGGAGCACGATGTCAACATCAGCGCCATGCACCTGGCACGGCGCGGTCCCCGCGAGGAGGCCAAGATGATCCTGGCGCTCGACGACGCGGTGCCGGACGCCGCCGCCGCCGCCATCCGGACCGATCCCGAGGTGCTGGACCTGTGGCTCATCCGGCTGGATCTCGGTGACTGACCGGCAGCTGGCCATCCCGCCCGGCCTCGACGCCACCTTCGTCCTGGTCCGCCACGGCGAGTCGACCTGGGTGGCCGAGGGGCGGGTCCAGGGCGGCGCGGACCCCCCGCTCTCGCCCATTGGCGGACGGCAGGTCGCCCTCGTGGCGAACAGGCTGGCGGACCCGTGGGCATCTCCCGCGCTGCCGGTGCCCGGCGGACGGCCGCTTGGCTGCTGGCACTCCCCGCTCCGGCGCGCCGTCGCCACTGCGACGCCGATCGCCGAGCGGTGGGCTCCCGCGCTGCAGGCGCGGCCGGATGAGCGGCTGCGCGAGATCGGCCAGGGCGAGTGGGAAGGGTTGACCGGTGCCGAGGTGCGCGCCCGGTACCGGGACGTGCGGGCCGGGTGGCGGCGCGACCCGGTCCACGTCCACGCGCCGGGCGGCGAGTCACTGCAGGACGCGGACGCCCGGGCGAGGCCGTTCGTGGCCGACCTGCTGGGCCTGGCCGCGGCTGGGGGCGGCGCTGGGGGCGGCGCTGGGGGCGGCCAGGAAGAGTCGCCGCCGGCGGCCGCGTCGCTCCAGCGCGGACCGTGGATGATCGTCGTCGCGCACGAGGGGATCCTCCGCGTGCTTGTCCTCGCGCTGCTCGACCTCCCGCTCGACGCGTTCTGGCGCTTCCCGATCGGGCTCTGCGCCCTCTCCATCGTCGAGATCCGCAACGGTCGCCCGGCACTCCGCGCCCACAACCTGCAGGAGCATCTGGCGCCGCTCGGAGCCGGGGCTGGTATCGCGGCCACCCAGGACCGCGGCGGCGCTCTCTGAGGGTCCGCAAACGGCCGCGGCTCCTGGTCCGGGACGCCTGGTGCGGCCGGTCTACCTCCGGCGCGGCCGGTACCGTAACGCCAGCCGCAACAGGCGCACGCGGAGCCGTCCGTATGCGCGGCGCAGCGCCGCGCTCCGGGCGCTGCCCAGCGCGTGCCGCCCGTACGTGGCCTCCACCCGGGCATGCGCCACGACCTCGAGATCGGGGCGTGCGGAGGGAAGGACGTCGCCGAGCATCGAGGAGTACTCGTACACCGTCTGCGCCGGCCGCTGCGCATAGCCGAAGCGGGCGGCCAGGCGGGCAACGCCGTTGTAGGCGACGGCGGGGTTGCTCGAGCTCCCCCAGCGCAGCCTCGCCCACGCCGCCAGGAGCAGCGCCAGCACGATCAACGCGACGCCGATCGCCAGGGAGAGCGGCCCCTGCGTGATCCCTCCCGCCCCTCCGGCACCGGTCCCCTGGTCCTCGCCCGGAAGGCGGCGCCGCGGGTTGCCGCCGTTCGCCCCGGCGTCCGGCACGAAGGTGGGACCGGTGCGCGGCGTGGCGCTTGCCCCCGGCTTCGCGCTCGGCGTCGGGACGGGCGGTCCGGCCGGCAGGTCGGTGGGGCGCTGGCCGTTGATCGCGTTCCCCGGCGTCGGATCGAAACGAACCCAGCCGTAGCCCGGGAAGTAGACCTCGACCCAGGCGTGGGCCGCGCTGCGGTCGACCTCGAACACGCCGGACCCGTCCGGCCGCCCGGGCAGGTAGCCCAGCACGTAGCGCGCCGGGATCTGCTGGGTGCGCAGCATCATCACCAGGGTCGTGGCGAAGTACTCGCAGTAGCCCCGCCGGCTCGTCAGCAGGCAGTCGGGCACGGGCGTGCCGGGCGCGCAGAGCCCGCGCACGTCCGTCTCGTAGACGAAGTTGCCGCCGCTGTAGAGCCAGTCCTGCAGTGCCCGCGCCACGTCGTACGGGTCGCGCCGGCTCGCGGGCAGCTTCGCCACGATCCGATCCGCGTCCGCCTTCACGATCGGCCCGATGCTGCCCGGCTCGATCAGGATGTACCGCCTGGCCCACTCGGGGTACACGGTGCCCGCCGCGGCCAGCTCGTTGCCCGTCACCTCGTCCGCCAGCGCGTTTCGCACGAGCGCCGTGACCTGGTACGAGCCGCCGTCAGGCAGCGAGGTGCTGAGCTGCAGATCGTCGACCGGGCCCCCGGCCGCGGCCGTCTGCAGCTGGACCGGCAGCGAGACCTTGTACGGGGTCTGTGGGGAGAGCACGGTGGGATCGGCCACGTCGACCGGCGCGACCGTGACGGTCACTTCCTGGTACTGCTTGCCCGGCAGCACCTGGTCGCTGCTGGCCGCGAGGACCGGCTGGCCAGCGGCGATCGGGCCAGCGGTGGAGGGGTTGCTCTGCTTCCAGGTGTGCCCGTCGAAGTCGTCGTAGGTGGCGCCCTGCCAGTAGTACCCCTGGCCGGTGCTGGTCCGGACCTCGTATGCGAGGGCCGGGGAGGATTGCCAGAAGCCCTGGATCGTCTGCGACGCCGTGAAGAGCCCCGAGGGACCGCGGATGGGCGCCACGATGCCGCTCGCGAACCGGTCGAAGTTCGTCGCCCACGAGTAGAACTGGTCCGCGCTGCTCGTCCAGTAGGGCCGCAGCGGGTCCGAGCTGGCCGCCGAGGTCAGCACGATCGCCCCGAGGAGGGCGACCACGGTGAAGGTCGCCCCGTTGCGCAGGTACAGCGAGAAGGCGGTGCTCTCGTCGCCCAGGCGGGTGTGGCCCCAGAGGAGGCGCTGCTCGGCCAGGCTGAGGCGGACGAGCAGGAAGAGCGCGGCGGCCGCGAAGACGATCAGGTACGGGTACTGGTGCTGCAGAGTCAGCGACATGCTGGCGAGCAGCAGCAGTCCGAGGAACAGCACCGCGCTCATCGGCCGGTGATGCCGGAACACGGCGAACGCCGCGAACTGCCCGCTCGCCCAGCCCACGGAGGCCACCACCAGGAGGAAGGCCGAGGTCTGGTCGGAGCGCACCTGCCGGATGAAGACGTCGCGCAGGAAGAACTGGATGGACGCGACCAGGTTCGCCAGCCGGAACGGATCGTGCGCCGGGAGGGAGACCCCGGCAACCGGCGGGAGGATGCCGGCCACAGCGTAGATGGCGAACGCCGACCCGAGGACGGCCCCAGCCACGTGGACCAGGAGCGGGTGCCAGCGTAGCTTCGCCCCGACCAGGCCCCACGCGGCGCCGAGCACAAGCGCCCACGGCAGGAACTCCGTCTCGCTCGCGCCTGTCCCGGGGACCCGGCCCGCCCACTGCGCGCCGTCGACCGCGTAGCCCAGGACCAGCAGCATCACCAGCAGCGCGAGGACGCTCAGCCAGCCCTCGGCAGGCCGCCTCGGCACCGAGTGCTCCGGGTCCCGCCTGCCGGCCATCATGCGGGCCTCCGGACCGACGCCAGCCCGGGCGCGACGAGCAGCTCTCCCAGGCGCGTCCGCGGCACGATCTCATGGACCTGGAGGTCGTACTCCGCCAGGGCGTGGCGCACCGAGCGGACGCCCCGCAGTCGCTCCTCCTGCGCGCCCTCATCCTCGCGCCGGGCGCCCGGGCGGGCATCGACGGCGGCGTACGCGGCGGGATCCAGGTGGCAGACCGCCACGCCCACCCCGCGCGGACGGAGTGAGGACAGGGGGCGGATCCAGGTCGGGTCGAGCGACGGCGTGATCACCAGCGCGGTCATCCCGCGCCGCAGCCGGCCGAGGCCGTGCAGGAGGATCTCCACGAGCGGCACCGTGGCGTTTGCCTGCGCCGCGGCGAGCAGCTGCATGAGCTTCTGGTGTTGCCTTGCGCCCCGGTCCGCAGGCAGCACCGGCAGCTGGCGACCCGCCGACGTGAGCCCCACGGCGCGGTTCTCCGAGAGCGCCTTGGCGCCAATGGCGGCCGCGACGCGCACCGCCGCCTCGAGCGTCGACTCGTCGCCCTGTCCCGTCTGCCAGGTGGGGTCGAGGTCCAGGAAGATCCAGACGTCGGCCGCCTGCTCGAGGTCGAACTCGCGCACGTAGAGCTCCTGCTGGCGGGCCGTGGTCGGCCAGTGGATCCGGTTGTAGGCGTCGCCCGGCACGTAGGGTCGGACCGACGTGACGAGCGGCGTGGACTGGAACGTCCGCTCGCGGCTGGCGTGCGTGCCCTCGAGCGACGTTGCGGGCACGCGCCAGAACGGGAGTGGCTCCACGCGGGGGTACACCACCAGCGTGGCGCCCCTGCCCACGCCCGCGGACGCCTCGAACAGCCCGAACGGGTCGCTGGTCCGGATCTGCAGGGGATCGATGCGGAAGTGCCCGCGCCGCGTCAGCGGAACGCGGGTGATCCAGGAGCGCTCCCCGCGCGGCGGCAGCGCGAGCGCGCGGCCGGGGAGCGGCACCGGGAGCGTCGAGGCGTGCTCGATCTCCAGCCATGGCTTGGGCAGGTAGCTCACGTTGCGCAGCGTGTAGGTCACGCGGAGCTGCCCGCCGACCGAACCGTGGAGCTGGCCCAGCACGTACCCCGCCTCCAGGTCGGCGAGCCCCAGTCTCGTCACCACGTACGCGCCGCCGCCCACGAGCAGCAGCAGGTAGACCAGGAAGAACAGGAAGTCCGCCCCGGTGGAGAACGCGCCGACCACCAGGATGGCGCCGAGGAGCAGGAGCTGGAGTCGCGCGATCATGTCGCCGCCGTGCGCCGGTTACGCCGGCCGCACCCGGGGCCGCTCCGTCGCGCCGACCTCGACC
>JAJYDP010000397.1 GCA_021777365.1 Chloroflexota bacterium
ACATCGTCGATGGGGCGCGCAGCGGCGGCCGTCAGCTCACCGAAATGCGTCACCGCGTTCTCCGGAACGGCCGCTCTCGGATTGGACCAGGCGCCGGTCTCCTCGAGCACGCCGGCCCCAAACGCCTCGGCCTCAGGGGCCCGAAGGATCGTCGGGCCGACAGACCCGAGGGCCACCCGGAGACTGCGCGGCTGCTCGTCGATCTGGAGGCAGATCCCGGCGATCGAGATCACCATCGCGCTGCGGGTGCCGATCTTGGAGAACGACCCGGGACCACGCGGAATGTTCCACTCGACCCCCAGGATCAGTTCGTCCGGGGCGAGCGCGTTCCGCTTCGGCCCGACCAGGAAGTCGCGCCAGGAGAGCCGCCGGGATCCGGCGGACGAGGCAAGCACCACCTCGGCGTCGTAGACGGCGAGCACCGGCAGCGCATCACCGGCCGGCGAGGCCGTGCCCAGGTTGCCCCCCACCGTGCCCCGGCTGCGGATCTGCGGCGATCCGACGGTACGGGCGGCCTGAACGAGCGCCGCCTGGTCGGGCAGTTCGCGCATGATCCGGGCGTACGGTACGCCGGCCCCGAGGAACACGGTGGCGCCCTCCCTTCGGATCGCCTGCAGTTCGGGCAGGCGCGAAACGTCCAGGATCGCCTCCGGTCGGCGCCGGCCGAAGTTGAGTTCCACCATCACGTCGGTGCCGCCGGCGATCGGGAGCGCCTCGGAGTGCGCGGCCCGGACCTCCAGTGCTTCGGCAAGCGACGCCGGCCGGAAGACCTCCATGCTCAGAACCTCCCTCCCGCGAACGCCTCGATCGTCGCGGGCACGTCCCCGAGCGCGTGCAGGGTCGGGCAGGGGCCACCGGCGTCCACGTACTCGCGGACCCTGGCCCGGCATTCGTCGGGCGTCCCCGACGCCGTGATGAGCTGTACGACGTCGTCAGCCACCGACATTCCCCTCGCCTTCACGCTCAGGTCATCGCCCCACTCTCCGGCCCACCCGGTTCAGTCCGCGCGCCGAGCCAGCCGCGGCACGGCGGCCCGTGCGGCGGCCGAGTCCCGCATGGGCAGGCGCGTCCGGCGCTCCCCATCGAACGCGTACAGCGCGCCTGCCACCGCCGACGCGGTCGGCACCAGGGCCACCTCGCCCACGCCCTTTGCCCCGTAGGGGCCCTCGGGCGAGGGCACTTCGATGAAGATGCATTCCACCGGCGGCATGCCAGACGCCGGGATGATCCCCAGCGACTTCAGCGTGTTGGTGGTGGGGACTCCGTCCTGAACGGCGAACTCCTCCGTCAGGGCATGACCCAGGCCCATGTGCACGCCGCCCTCGATCTGGCCCTCCAGCAGCGTGGGGTTGATGGCCCTGCCGACGTCGTGCGCGGCAATGACCTTCGCCAGGCGACCCTCGTCGTCCAGCACCACCACCTGAGTGGCCCAGGCATAGGCGAAGTGCGTCACGGGCTCCGCGATGTCCGGATCGTCCGGCGAGGTGGTCCAGTCGACCTTGAACTCGCCGTAGAACTCGCGCCCGGCCAGCGACGAGATCGGGCCGCCCTGCAGCGCCGCGCGCAGCTTCGTCGCCGCGTCGATCACCGCGCGCCCCCCGAGCATCGTGGCCCGCGAGGCCGTCGTCTGGCCGGTGTCCAGTTCGTGCCCGGTGTCGACGCGGACCCGGACGCCGTCCGCCGGGAGCCCCAACTCCTCGCACGCGATCTGCCCGAGCACGGTATCCACCCCCTGCCCCATCTCGGTCCACGAGTGGTACAGGGTGACGCCGCCGCCGGCCTCGGGACGCAGGACGGCCCGCCCGTACTCCGTCATGCCGTTGCCGATCCCCGAGTTCTTGGCCGCGCAGGCGATGCCCGCGTACCGGGCGCCCCGGTACGCGTCCCGCACGGCGAGGAGCGTCTGCTTCAGCCCGACGCCGGGCCCCAGCTTCTGGCCCGTGCCGAACCGGTCGCCGACGTCCACCGCGTTGCGCCAGCGGATCTCCCATCCGTCGATGCCGACGCGCTCGGCCAGGCGGTCGAGCATCCCCTCCAGGGCGAAGTTCGCCTGGTTCGCCCCGAACCCGCGCATCGCCCCGCACGGCGGATTGTTCGTATAGACCGCGCGCGCCTCGACGTCGACGTTGGGGACCTTGTACGCGCCGCAGGCGTGGCCGGCAGCACGTTCGAGGACCTTGGCTCCGACGCTCGCGTACGCGCCGGTGTCGCCCACCATGCGTGCCCGCACCGCGACGAGGTGCCCGTCCTCGTCGCACCCGACCGTGTACTCCATCGCGATGGGGTGGCGTTTCACATGGAAGCGCAGGCTCTCCACGCGACTGAGGGTGATGCGCACCGGCCGTCCCGTGGCCCGGGCGAGCAGCGCCGCGTGGCCCTGGACGTTCAGGTCCTCCTTCGCGCCGAACGCCCCGCCGCTGGCGACCAGCGTGACCCGAATCCGCTCCTCGGGCTCGCCGAGGAGCGACGCGATCTGCCGCCGATCCTCCCAGATGCCCTGCCCCTGCGAGTACACCCGCAGGGTCCCGTCCTCCTGGGGCACCGCCAGCGACGACTCCGGCTCCAGGAAGGCATGCTCGATGAACTGGGTGCGGAACGTCTCGGTGAGGACGTGCGCGGCCGAGGCGAGTGCGCCGTCGACGTCTCCCCGCCGTACCTGCGACACCGACAGCACGTTACCCCCGGGCTGCAGCACGGGAGCGCCGGTTTCCAGTGCCGCGAACGGATCGGTGACGGGCGGGAGCACCTCGTAGTCGACATCGATCAGTCTCGCGGCCTCCCGCGCCGCGTACCGTGTCTCGGCGGCGACCACTGCCAGCACGTCGCCCACGTAGCTGGTGGTCTCGCCCTCGGCGACGAACTGCCGCCAGTCCAGCGTGATCAGTCCCTGGGTGCGCTGCCCGCGGACGTCTCGCGCGGTCGCCACCGTGACCACGCCGGGGTGCGCGAGCGCCTTCGATACGTCGATGCGCAGCACCCGCGCCCGGGGGTGGTCGGAGAACCGGACCGCCCCATGGAGCATGCCGGCCACGGTCAGGTCGTTGACGTAGGGCTTGTCGCCAAGCGCCAGCTCCCGGCCGCGCAGGCGCGCCGAGCGGGATCCCACCCGGCCACTGGTGTCGATGACAGGGATCGGTTCGCCGCGCCGTGCCGCCGCGGCGAGATGCACCGCGTCGATCACCTTGACGTAGCCGGTGCAGCGACAGAGGTTGCCGGCCAGTGCGTGCGCGACCTCCGCGCGCGACGGGTCGGGGTTGCGGCGCAGCAGGGCCTCCGACTTCATCACGATGCCGGGCGAGCAAAACCCGCACTGTGACGCGCCGGAGGCGACGAACGCGTCGGCCCACCGCTCGCGGTCGTCCGCGGAGAGTCCCTCCTGGGTGAGGATGCTCCGCCCCGCCACGCGCGTGGCGGGCTGGGCGCAGGACACCACGGCCCGGTCATCCATCAACACGGTGCACGCGCCGCAGGACCCCTCGGGAGCGCAGCCGTCCTTGACGGACGTGATCCCGCACGCCTCCCGAAGCAGTTCGAGCACGGTCATGCCGGGCCGGACGTCAAACGCCGCGGGCTTCCCGTTCAGCGTGAAGTCAACGTGCACCAGGTCGCCCCCCGGCTGCCCCTCGATCTGTGCCACGACCCTCACCCAGTCCTTTCGCTCGAGCACCTCCGCCACGCGTTCACGGGACGAACCTTGTTCCACTCTCACCGGCCAGCGCGCGTTCGATATTCTCCGGGGTCGTGATCAGTGCTTCCTTGCCGCCGGCTTCCAGATACCAGATGATCGCCTGGACCTTGGGTCCCATCGATCCCTTCTGAAAGTGGCCTTGTGCGAGATACTCCCTGGCCTGTTTCAGCGTCAGGGAGTCCAGCAGCTGCTGGTCTGGCTTGCCGAAATTCAGCGCCACCTTGTCGACGGCCGTCGTGATCAGGAACAGGTCGGCGTTCAGATCGCGCGCCAGGGCGGACGCGGCGTAGTCCTTGTCGATCACCGCCTCGACGCCCACCAGCTGTCCATCCTGCTCGATGACTGGTATCCCGCCACCACCCGATGCAACCACGGTGAACCCGGACTTGATGAGCGCGGTAATCGCGTCGAACTCGACGATCTTGACAGGGGCGGGCGACGGCACGACGCGCCGCCATCCCCTGCCCGCGTCCTCCACGACGCTCCACCCCTCGTCGCGCGCGTGCGCCTGGGCCGTCTGCTCGTCCATGAACGAGCCGATCGGCTTGGTCGGGTTCTGAAATGCCGGGTCGTTCCTATCGACGAGTGTCTGCGTGATGACCGTGGCGGCGGACTTTGCGATGCCGCGCTGTTTGAACTCGTTCCGCAGCGCACGCTGGAACATGTATCCGATCGCGCCCTGCGTGTCTGCCCCGCAGTAATCGAGCGGCACGGGGTGCAGCTCGCGCCCCGACAATTCTGAACGGCGCAGGATGTAGCCGACCTGCGGTCCGTTCCCGTGCGTCAGCAGCACGTCCCATCCCTGCTCGATCATGCTGACGACGTGCTTGCTGGATTCAACAGCCGCCGCGTACTGGTCGGGGATCGTCTGGTGCTGCCGATCCTTGATGAGAGAGTTACCGCCGACGGCGACGACCGCGATCTTGCTCATACCGTCCCTCGACGCAATTGGTCTGGCAAAACATGAGGCGCTGCGACTCGCTGCCCCGAGTCAGCGCATGGTGAGCGCCATCACCGCCTTCTGGACGTGCAGCCGGTTCTCGGCCTCGTCGTACACCACCGAGTGCGGGCCGTCGATCACCTCGTCGGTCACTTCCACGTTCCGGTCGGCCGGCAGCGGGTGCATGAAGATCGCGTGCTCCGAGGCGGTCGCCATGCGCCGCCCGTCGGTGATCCAGTCGGTATAGCGGGCCGAGATGGCCGCGCCCTCCGCATCGTCCTTCGCCGTCAGCAGCGGGCCCCAGCTCTTGGCGTAGACCACGTCGGAGCCGCGGATCCCCGCGTCGAAGTCGTCCATGAGCTCCAGGCTGCCGCCCGAGCGCCGCGCGTTCTCCTTCGCCTGCTCGACCAGCTCCGGCACGAGCCGGAACTCCGGGGGGTGGACCAGGCGCACGTGCATCCCAAAGCGCGTGGTGAGGAGCGTGAGGTCGATCGGGACGCTCATCGGCTTCTGGTAGCTCGACGCGTAGGCCCAGCTCACGGTGATGGTCCTTCCGCGCGGGTCGCCCAGCTTTTCGCGGATCGTGAACAGGTCGGCCAGCACCTGGAACGGGTGGAAGTACTCGCACTG
>JAJYDP010000398.1 GCA_021777365.1 Chloroflexota bacterium
ACGATCGTGAGTCGCACCACCAGCCACTCCAGCTCGCCGGCCAGCAGGTCCCGCACCGTGAGCGGGGTGGCGAGCATCGCGTCGTAGAGCTTGTCCCAGACGATCTTGCCCATGATCGGGTACGTGGTCTCGAAGGCTGCCGTCTGCATGGCCTGCGCCGCGAGCAGCCCCGGCGCGAGGAACGCGAGGTACGAGACGCCGCCGAGGGCCCCGGCGCCGCCCCGGTTCACGTAGCCGCCCAGGCCGATCCCCATCGCGGCGAGAAAGAGGATCGGCGAGACCAGCGAGCCGAGCACCGACCCGTGCCAGACCCGCCGGTAGACCATCAGGTTGTGCTCCAGGACCCGCGTGCCGATCGCCATGACGCCCGCGCCTGCTCAGTCGACCAGGGAGCGGCCCGTCAGCCGCAGGAAGACATCCTCGAGGGAGCTGCGACGGACCAGCACGCTCTCGGGCCGCACGCCGCGCGCATGCACGCCCTCCGCCGCCTCCTCCCCGTCATCGGCGTAGAGGAGCACCCGGTCGGGCAGCCACTCCACGCGGTCCGCGAGCCCCTCCAGCCGACCGTCCAGCGACTCCTGCACCCCGGGCGGGAACCGCAGCTCGGCCACCTCGCGGCTCGAATACCGCGCGATCAGGTCGCGGGGAGATCCTTCCGCGACGATGCGCGCCTTGTCCATCACCACCAGCCGGTCGCAGAGCTGCTCCGCCTCGTCCATGTAGTGCGTGGTGAGGACGAGCGTCACGCCGCGCTGCTTGAGGCGGTACAGGCGGTCCCAGAGGAGGTGCCGTGCCTGCGGATCCAGCCCCGTGGTGGGCTCGTCGAGCAGCAGGAGGTCGGGCTCGTTGATCAGCGACCGGGCGATGGTGAGCCGTCGCTTCATGCCGCCCGACAGCGGCTCCACCCGGTCGCCGGCCCGATCGCCCAGCTGCACGAACTCGAGCAGATCGCCCGCGCGGCGCAATGCCTCCCGCCGGCTCAGGTCGAAGTACCGGCCGTAGATCAGCAGGTTCTCGCGGACCGTCAGCTCCATGTCGAGGGTGTCCGCCTGGGGCACCACGCCCAGGCGCGCCCGGATCCGCGGGCCGTCCCTGCGCGGGTCGAGCCCGAGCACCCGGAGCGAGCCGGAGGTCACGGGCGAGACGCACCCGATCATCCGCATCGTCGAGGTCTTGCCGGCGCCGTTCGGCCCGAGAAAGCCGAACGCCTCGCCGGGAGCGACGTCGAAGTCGATCGCGTCGACCGCGGTGAACGACCCGAACCGCTTGGTGAGCGCACGGGCCTCGATGAGCGGCGAGAGCGCCGGCGCACCGGCGGACGGCACGACGGCCGCGGCGGCGTCGAGGTGGGGCATGGGAGGCTGATGGTACGCCGGGCGGGGAGCCTGACGCGGGGAACGGCCGCGAACCGGCAGAATGGCCGCGTGTCACGTCTCAGTGAGCGGCACCGGCAGCCGGCCTCCACGGCCGCCGTGCTCGTCGCCGGCACGCTGCCCAACCGGCTCCTCCGCGCCGGACTCGCGGGCGCCGCCGCATGGTCGAGCCTGGCCACGGCGTCCGCGCTCCTGCGCACCTATCCCCTGGCGGTCGACCTGCAGATTCCGATGCAGGCCGCGGAGCGCTGGATCCACGGCGCTGCGCCGTACCTCGCCTCGAGCTTTCAGGTCACGGACGGCACAGGCCAGCCGTTCCTGTACCCTCCGTTCCTGCTCCCGGTCCTCGCCCCGTTCGCGATCATGTCGCAGGGCATCGTCACGCTGGCCTGGGCGCTCGTCTGCGTCTCGGCTGCCGCCTGGACCTGCCGGCGGCTCGGGATCCCCTGGTGGGCATGGCCGTTCGTCCTCGCCTGGCCGCCGTTCGCCGAGGCGCTGCTGGGGCTCAACGTCCAGGTGCTGCTCTTCGCCGCGTACGTGGCGCTCTTCTTCGATCCTCCGGTGGGCGCCGCCCGGCTGCGCGATCACGAGCTCGCAGGCGACTCGAGACCGGCCATCGTGGACGGCTCCCTCGGGGTCATCGTCGCCGTCCTGAAGACGTCCCAGGTCCACTCGTGGGTCTACCTGCTGCGGCGCCGCCGGCGTGCGGCCGTCCTGGGCGTCACCGCGGCCGCCCTCTTCGTGCTCGTCACGCTCCCGCTGACGGGTCTGGGCCTCTGGGTCGACTGGCTGGAGCAGCTGCGACGCGCCGCCCAGCCAGGGCTCGCGGTCGGCGGGATCTCCCTGCAGCACCTCGTCCCGCTGCCGGTCGGGCTGGCCATCTCCGCCGCGACCGTGCTCCTCGTGTTCGCGGTCCCGCGCCGGCATGCGGGCGCCTGGATCGGCCTGCTGACCCTCGTCGGTTCACCCGATCTGCACGTCTTCGGGCTGCTCTTCGCGCTGCCGGCGATACTGACGGTCCGCCGGGAGGTCGGCCTGGCGGCCGCCTTCGCGATCGGCCTCTACACCACCGAGGGGTCGTGGGTCGGGGTCGGGCTGGTGGCGGGCGCCCTGCTGCTCTCGGCCCGATGGGAAGGGCTGCTCGAGCCCCGCGTTCCCGGCCACGCCCGGGGAACCCCGGAGGACCATCGCGCCCAGGGCGCGGGCTGACGGTTCCTGGGCGACCACCGCCCTGCCCGCGTCGGTGTCCGGGGATCCGACGGAGTCGCCGATCGGCGGCGCGGGAGCGTTGCCGGCGCAGTCGATGCCGCTCCTGATCGCGTTCGTCGCGATTCTGCTCGCAGGGCTTGGTACCATTGCCCGCAACGTCGTCGCAATGCCTGCCGGTACCGGGGGCCCGTGCCACTCCCGGCGCCGGGCGGAAGCACCGCGTTCGGCCACTTCGGCCCTCGCGGCGCAGCCGCCTCGTCCGGACCGCGAGCACGGGAGAAACCGAATGCAGAACCTGCATCGCCGGTGGCTCCCGGCCCTCGCCGCAGTGCTCCTCGTGCTGGCCCTGTTCCCCCTGGTGACGAGCGGAGTCGCCGCCGATACCGGTTACGCCGCCAGCTGCACCGTCCACCTGCGGGCATCGCCCTCCACGTCCGCAACGTCGCTCGTGTCGATGCCGGCCGGGACCGTGGTCTCCACCGTGGGCACCGTGGCGGGCGGGTCGTGGTCGGCCACGTGCGTGACGTCCGTCTCGGGCAGCACCTGGTACGCGATCACGGCCGTCAACGGCGCGAGCGTCTCGTCCCTGTTCGGCGTGAGCGTGGCGTACGCGGCCACAGGGCTGTTCCAGCCGTCGACATCGCCGCCCCCCACTCCGCCGACCTACCTCGAGGGGATCGACGCCAGCCACTACCAGGGGACGGTCAACTGGCCGGCCGTCGCCAGCGCCGGCAAGCGCTTCGTGGTGATGAAGGCCACCGAGGGGCAGACCTACGTCGATCCGACCTACGCGGCCAATCACGCCGCGGCCCGCGCGGCCGGGCTGCTGGTCTCGGCCTACCACTTTGCCGATCCTTCGAGCTCCCCGGATGACGCGGTCCTCCAGGCCGACTGGTTCGTCAACAACGCGTACCTGCTTCCCGGCGACCTGGTCCCGGCGCTCGATCTCGAGCAGACCGGCGGTCTGTCCACGGCCGCGCTGCAGGCCTGGGTCGGCGCGTGGCTGGGCGAGGTCTATGCGAAGCTCGGCGTGCGGCCGATGATCTACACGAGCCCGACATTCTGGACGAACAACATGGGCGACACGGCGACGTTCGCCAGCGAGGGGTACGCCGTCCTGTGGATCGCCCACTGGGCGACGACGACGCCGACCGTCCCCGCCGGCAACTGGGGCGGGCATGGCTGGACGTTCTGGCAGTACTCCAACTGCGGCTCCGTCCTGGGGATCTCCGGCTGCGTCGACCTCGATCGGTACAACGGCACGGACCTGTCGCCGGTCTCGTTCAACTACACGTATGTCCCGCCGCCCACCGTCACGCCCCCCAACGCGCCTCCCGTCCTCGCCACCATCACGCCCAACACCGCGCCGGCCGGTGGCGCTGACCTGGACCTGACGATCCAGGGGGCCAACTTCGCCTCGGGAGTCTCCACGGCCTACTGGAATGGAACCGCGCTCTCCACGGCCTTCGACTCGCCCACGCAGTTGACCGCCGTGGTGCCGGCCGCGCTCACCGCCATGCCCGGCGCCGGCTCCGTGACAGTCCTGAACCAGCCGCCCGGCGGCGGAAGCAGCGTCCCCGCGACGTTCACCGTCACCGTCCCCGCGGCGCAACTCGGCATCACGGCGGGCACGAACGTGATCGCCTGGGGCCAGCCGGTGACGCTCGCCGTCCAGTTCGGGCAGAACGGCGCCAACCGCACCGTGTCGCTGCAGCGCATGCAGCAGAACGAGTCCCAGTGGTCGGACATCGCCACCGCCACCACGGACGCCACGGGGCGCGCCACGTTCACCTACACGCCGCCCGTCAACACGCAGTTCCGGGCGGTCTACGCGGGCACGCCCGACCTGGGCCCGGGTGCGAGCACGCCGGTTCGCGCGGTGGTGCGCCAGCTCATCGTGCTGCGCCCGACCAACCTGGGCCAGGTCAGGAGCATGCCGGCCGGAACGAGGGTCACCTTCACGGCCACCGTCCGCCCGATCGGTCCGACCCTGGCGCCGGCAAAGGTGACCTTCCAGTTCTGGCGCCAGGTGAGCGAGCGCTGGGTCTTCTTCACCAAGCGTGACGTGTATGCGGACACCAGCGGACGGGCGAGCTGGACCTGGACGTTCAGCTCCCGCGGGCCGTGGTACGTGCGCGCCGTCGCCGACCCGACCGGGACGAACGCGAACAGCTACTGGACCCCGCCGGAGCGGTACTCGATCTTCTAGGCTGGCGCCTCCCCGGCCGGCGCCTCCCCGGCCGGCGCCAGCCTCCGCGGCGCACGAACGGGGGAGGCGGCGAGATCACCGCTGCGGCGGCCGGTGCTCCTCGCTCAGGACCCGCCGAACATCACCCTGGCCCAGGTGCGCCCTCCATCGCGTGTCATGTAGAGCACGCCCACGCCCTCTCCGCTGCCGGTTCCCGCGCCCGACTCGGTGAGGGCGACGCCCTGGGTGGCTGTGGTGACGCCCAGGTACGTGAAGGTGGCCGCCTGAGAGCCCGGCTGGCCGACCTGCAGCACGCTCTGCCAGGTGCGGCCCTCGTCGAACGTGGCGGCGATCACGGACCCCTGCTGCGTGGTCCCGGCCACCAGGACGGATCCCACTCCCGGGCTCCCCACCGCAGCAGCGCCATCGAGCGGTAGGGCGGTCTCGGTCTCGGCGAAC
>JAJYDP010000399.1 GCA_021777365.1 Chloroflexota bacterium
GGCGCGCGGCGGCCGCCGCGCGCCCCGCGCTCCCGCGCCATGCCCCGCGCCCCGGCCCGGTTCCCCCGCAGCGGCCTCGGACGGCCTGGATGTCCGCGCGGGTTCCCCCGGCACACCGGGCGCGGCCGGGGCGGCGGCGAGCTCGAACGCCCGGCGCAGCGCCGCGGCCTTGTGCTCCGTCTCGTCGTACTCGCGGTCGGGGCGGCTGCCGGCCACGATCCCGGCTCCGCTGTGGACGTGGACGAGCCCGCCGGCGAGGACCGCGCTGCGGATCGTGATCGCCGTGTCCAGCCCGCCGTCGTACCCGACGTACCCCACCGCGCCGCCGTAGAACCCGCGGCGCTCGCGTTCCAGCGCGGCGATCAGCTGCATGGCGCGAACCTTCGGCGCGCCGGAGAGCGTGCCAGCCGGGAAGACGCTGCGCAGCGCGTCCAGGGCATCCAGCTCCGGGCGGAGGCGCGCCTCGACGTGGCTGACCAGGTGCAGGACGTGGCTGTAGCGCTCGACCTCCATGTACCGGGTGACCGCCACGCTGCCCGGACGGGCCACGCGGCCGAGGTCGTTGCGGCCGAGGTCCACCAGCATGACGTGCTCGGCACGTTCCTTCGGGTCGCGCTGCAGCTCCTCCGCGATCAACTCGTCCTCGTCGTCGTCCGCGCCGCGCGGCCGGGTGCCGGCGATGGGATGCGTCGTGAGCCGGTCGCCCTCGACGCGGAGCAGCAGCTCCGGGCTCGCGCCGACGACCTCGAACGACGGCGTCCGCACGAAGAACAGGTACGGGCTCGGGTTGACGCGGCGGAGGGCCCGGTACAGGGCCAGGCCGTCGAGCGGCCGGCCGTCGGCAGCCGCCGGGATCGGGAACGACTGGCGCCGGGCGAGCACGATCTGGATCGCCTCGCCCGCGGCGATCGCCCCCTTCGCCCGGGCCACGGCCGACTCGAACGCCTCCCGATCGAAGCTCGTATCAGCGCCGGCGGCGTCTGCCGTGCCCCCGGACGCGGCACCGCCGCCGACCGCGCCCGCGGCCCGCAGCACCGTCCCGGCGGGATTCCGCATCTCCGGCGATCTCGGTCCCCGGCTCTTCGCGCGATGCGCCGCGGCACCGCCCGCGGCCCGCTCCAGCGCCTCGAACACGGCCCGCTCCGCGATCCGGTAGCGCCCCTCGAAGTCCGGACCGTCCGCGTGGAGCGACGCGATCGCACTCAGCGTGTGGGTCAGGTGGTCGAAGACCAGCACGAGGTCGGTCTCCATGAAGGCGGCGGCCGGCGCGCCGACCGGATCGGCGTCGGGCAGCGGCACCGGTTCGAACGTGGCCACCGCGTCGTAGGCGAGCGCACCCACGGCGCCACCCGTGAAGCGGGGCATCCCGTCGAGTGGCGCGATCCGCCGCCGGGGCACGAACCTGCGCAGCGCGGCCAGGGGATCGGGGGCGGGCTCCACGGAAACCGGCAGGTCGGGCGCGTACGCGTCGACGGTGAGCGGTCGCGTGAGCGTGCGGGCGACACCGTCGCGGACCTCGAGCGTCCGGCGCGGCGAGACGCCCAGGAACGAGTAGCGCCCCAGGCGCTCGCCCCCCTCGACCGACTCGAGGAGGTAGGCCGGACCCCCATCGTCGAGGGCGAGGAACGCGCCGACGGGCGTCTCCAGGTCGGCCTCCCGCGACGCACGCAGGAGGACGGTGTCTGCTCCCGCGACGAGGCGGCGGGCCTCGGCGAGGCTGTACGGGCGTGCGAGCGGCATCTGGGTGCCTCCGGTTGCGCGGCGCGGCGCCGGGAATCAGAACGACCTTCCGTCCACCGGGACGAAAGGTCGAGACCCTCCGCGGTACCACCCGCGTTCGGCGTTGCCGCCGCACTCACGTTGCCGACGGGCCGGAACGGCCGATCGGTGCTGCCCGCTATCGCTGGCGCCCTGCGCCGGAGCCTACCTGACGCCGCGGCCGGCGTCCGTTCGGTCCGGGGGCTCCCGGGTCCATTCGCCGCCGCCCTCGTGCCGGCCTCGCACCTTCCGCCGGCTCTCTGGATCGAGGGGGATGGCGGGTACTCGTCCCGTTCATCGCCCGCTGTTCGATTGGGCCGGAGTCTATGCGCGGCCCGGATGCCCTGTCAAACGCCGCGCGCTGACGCGTGCGGAGCGCCTACGACGCGGCCTCGCGCATGCGCTCGATGACGACCTGCCAGACGGCCCCCGCGATGATGCCGCCGGCGCCGCCGGCGATCGCCAGGGTCAGCCAGGCGATCCCGGCGAGGGGTGCCCACGTCGAGTTCGCCGCGAGCTGCTCCGCGGCGCTCAGCCCGGCGACGGTCCCCATGGTGACGAACGTGAGGCCGAACGCAAGCGGCCCGAACAGGCGCGTCCGGCGCTCATCGTCGTCGGGTTCGTGCCCTCTCCTCGGTGGCGTCCCCCGCCCCGGTCTCGATCGATCGCGGCGCGCCAGCTCCTCGGACTGCTCGATCCACACACCCCCGAGCAGCCCCACCCCCAGCCCGGCCACGAGCCCGGCGGCCAGGATCGGCGTGTACCCGGCGAGGCCCACCAGGCGCAGCGCGACGGCCGCGATCACGGAGAGGGCGAGGCCCAGCAGTCCGCCAACGGCGGCCGCGAGGGACAGGAAGCGGCTCAGGCGCATGGGATCACGTCGACGAATCGTAGCCAGCCGTCCCCCGGCCCGCAGGCCGCCCGGGCCGGGCGCCCCGCCCGTGGCTCCCGCCAACGGTACCCCCCGGTCGCGGGGGGCAGACCGCATCGCCGGGGTGGGTTCCTACCCACTCTCTGTGATGGCTCACAGGCCCATATGGACTCCGAACGGGGCGCCATGATGCCCCTCCAAAGGATGACGAAGGTATCCTCTATCCATGCCGTTCGGCGTGCCAGCATCACTGGGGGCCGCGACCAGTCGCTCGACGCCCGCGCCGCCGGGCACCCGGCGCGGGCCGCGGCGACGACGTCCCGGTCGGGGCATGCACCGGACGAGCGGAAGGAGGAGCCTGGTTGGACGCGCCCGCGCAGTACGTGTCGTGGAACTTCATCCTGATATCGATCCCCAACATCCTGGTCATCCTGGGGATGATCCTGGTCTTCGTGGTGGCGCTCTTCGCGCCGTTCCCCCACGACGGATCGGGTGACCAGCGCCCGGGTGGCGGGCATGACTGATCGCAACCCGGCCGTCGACACCGAATCCGGCAACTGGACGCTGGCGATCCGGCGCTGGCTCGAGCGCCAGCTGCCCCTCGATTCCCTGCTCCCGCACCGGATGCCCTACTACGTCGGCTCCTGGGTGTACGTCTTCGGGGTCGTGACGATCGCCGCCCTGATCTGGATCGTGGCATCCGGCGTCGTGCTCGCCTTCTTCGGACCGCAGTGGTGGCACGTGTCGTCCGTGGGCCACTTCGTGAACAGCATCCATTTCTGGTCGGTCCAGCTCTTCTTCATCTTCATGGTGCTGCACCTGTGGGGCCAGTACTTCATGGCCAGCTGGCGTGACGGCCGTGCCCCGACCTGGATGATCGGCGTGGTGATCTTCGCCATCAGCATCGTCACCGCCTTCACCGGCTACCTCTCGCAGCAGAACTTCGACGCGCAGTGGATCGCGGTGAACGCGAAGGACGCCACGAACGCGGCCGGCGTGGGCGCGTTCTTCAACGTGCTCAACTTCGGTCAGATGTACGGCATCCACGTGATGATCTTTCCGATCCTGGTCATCGCGCTGGTCGCGCTGCACATCGTGATGGTCCGCATTCGCGGCGTGGTCAAGCCCATCGATCCCGCCGGTTCCGCAGTTTCCGCCGGCGCCGGGGAGGCCTCGAAGTGAGCGACGGGGCATCCACGCAGGACCGCTACTACGCCGGCATCCGGATGGTCCGCTACGACCTGATCAAGGAACTCGTCGTCGCCCTGCTCGTCTCGGCCATCCTGGTCCTGGTCGCGGCGGCGGCGTTCTCGTCGCCCGACGATCCGCCGGTGACCATCCAGAGCTGGGCGCAGAGCGACCCGGTCGACTTCGTCACCACGGCCGTCTCCGAGCTCTCCGGCCAGAGCGAGACCTCCGGCTACGGCCAGCCCTACAACAACACGCCCGGCGCCGCGCAGGCGATCGGCCCGATCCAGCCCGCGGTGTGGGCGGGGGTGAGCACGCCGATCGACCCGGCGCAGGATTTCGTGCTGAAGCCGCTGGCGCTGGCATCGACCGGCAACCAGGCGCTCACCACGGCGCTCCAGACCTACAGGCAGGCGGGTGCCACGCAGCAGGGCGCCTGGCTCGACGCCTACACGAAGGCGCTCGCCAACGCCACCGCATCGAACGGGCAGGTGACGGTCGCCGCCGGCGACTACGGACCCGTCCCGACGCTCATGAGCAACCTGCTCGCCGTCGCCCGGACGGGCGGGCTCGACGGCCTGCTGCTCGACAGCGGCCACTTCTTCCAGACCGATTTCACCCGCCCGCTGCTCTTCATGGGCGACGGGTCGTACCTGTCGAACCTCGCGGCCGCCCAGCACCTCACGGGCGACCAGTGGGGCATGATGAACGAGACCGGGAGCTACCCGGGCCAGACGTGGCTGTGGCTGTACACGTTCTGGTACCAGGTCCCGCCGTTCTCCACCGCCCCGAACGCGGACCTCGTCGTGGTGATCCTGATGGTCGTCCTGACGGCGCTGCTCGCGCTCGTCCCGTTCATCCCGGTTCTCCGCGACATCCCGCGCTGGATCCCGGTGCATCGCCTGATCTGGAGGCGGTACTACCGCAGCTGAACCGGGCAGCCGAGTTCCTCACTGCTCGACGAGAGACCGTCCGCCTCCAGGCGGGCGGTCTCTTCGCGGCATGCGAGCGCCCGTCGCGGACCGTCGGTCGCGGATCGCCCTTCGAGGGGATCTCGGCCGGGCCGGGCTCCGGCGTCGATGGCCGCGAGCCTAGCGGCGGCACCAACCGTGAGCGGCATCACGACGGCGGCCGCGTCGGCTGGCGGAGAGGGTGGGATTCGAACCCACGGAGGTTGCCCTCAGCGGTTTTCAAGACCGCCGCATTCAGCCACTCTGCCACCTCTCCCCCGATCGGAATCGGGTTGGTAGGTTATCTCAACCTACCAACGCTGGTAGGCTATCCCGCTCCTTTGGGGTTCTCTCGCTGCCGCAGTGCCTCCTTTGCGGCCGCCCTCCCTACCGCACGGCCTGGCCGAACCAGGCCCCCTTGGCACCGCGGACAGCACCCCGTCGCGCA
>JAJYDP010000400.1 GCA_021777365.1 Chloroflexota bacterium
TATAACCTGCGCAACACGCTCCGAGTGAAGGGTTGCCATGCCGCACTACGTGCGCCGGCACTGGGCGGGGACCCCGGGTGGGTTCGGTCGGTCGGCCCGCAGCTTCGACTACGACGCATTCGTGCCGGATCCCATCGCGGACGTCGCGTTGACCTTCTCCGCGCCGGCGGTTGACGCGATCTCGCTGGCAGAGCGTGCCCTCCGCGACGTTCAGCGATCGAGCGAGCTGGCGGGGCTGGAATCGTTGAGCCACCAGCTGCTGCGGACCGAGGCGGTGGCATCGTCGTGGATCGAGGGCCTGCAGCTCTCGCATCGACGCCTGGCGCGCGCGCTGTTCGACGCTGCGTCCGCCGACGGGACGGCGCGGGCGGTCGTGGGCAACATCGAGGCGATGGAGCAGGCGGTGCGGCTCGGGGCGGAAGCACGCGATCTCGACACCGAGGACGTCCTGCAGATCCACCGGCTGCTCCTCGAGCGAACGCGGGACGCCGGCATCGCGGGACACCTGCGTGATCGGCAGAACTGGATCGGCAGAGACGGATCGTCCCCATACCGCGCCGAGTTCATCCCACCCCCCGAGGGGGACGTGCCCGGGCTGGTCGCCGACCTGTGCGCATTCGCTGATCGCCGCGACCTGCCCGTCATCGCGCAGGCCGCCATCGCCCATGCCCAGTTCGAGACCATCCACCCGTTCGCCGACGGCAACGGGCGGGTCGGGCGAGCCCTCATCCACGTCGTGCTGCGGCGCGGCGGCGTTGCGGAGACGTTCGTGCCGCCGGTGAGCGTTGTGCTGGCGGCGAACGTGCGCCGCTACGTGGACGGGCTGACAGGATTCCGCGAGGGACGCGTCTCGGAATGGTGCGAGCTCTTCGCACGAACGCTGCACGATGCAGCAGTCGCCGCCGAAGAACTGGGTGGGAACCTCGCCGCGCTGCAGGAACAATGGCGCGTGGCAGCGGGGAACCCCAGGCGCACCTCCGCAACGCAGAAGCTCATCGAAGCCCTGGGGCGGCGCCCGATCGTCGACATCCGGGCGGCCGGCGAGCTCGTCGGCGTCAGCTACCCTCAGGCACGCCACGCAGTGCTCGTGCTCGAGGCGGCCGGCGTTCTGCGGCCAGTCATCGTCGGGAGACGCCGCAACCGCGCGTGGGAAGCGCCCCAGGTGATCGCCCTGCTCGACGACTTCGCGTTCGAAGCAGCGACACCCACTCGTGACGGCGAGCCACGGCGTCCCTCCCCGGCGCGCCGGGCCTGAGGCGCCTCCAGGGTGCCCCGCGCCCGAGAGCGCAATTTGACGCAGGTTCCCGTCATCGAGCGGGTGCACTGCGACGACGAGCACGTCTACGTCCACCTGGCCGATGGCCGCGAGGTGGGCATTCCGCTCGCCTGGTCGGAGCGGCTGTCGAGCGCCACCCCCGAGCAGCGAGCCAACTACCAGCTCGAGGAGTCCGGGACCGCCATCCACTGGCCCGACGTCGACGAGGACATCGGGCTCGCCACGTTCCTGGGGGTGTCCGAGGACGCGCTGTACGACGCGCTGGGCTTCCGCGCCCCGACGCGCCCGACCGAGGAGTACGTGTCCCTCGCCGGCTGAGGCGTCCCGCAGAGCCGCGGCGAACCGAGCCGCCGCAATCGGCTACGTGTCATCCAGGCCCATCACGTAGAACAGCGCCCGGTCCACGCGCTACGGCCCGAGCAGGGCCGCCGGCACCACCGCGATCCCGTCTGCCTCGCGGTAGGCGTGCGTCCCCGTGGTGACGATGACCGCGTCGAGCAGCTCATCGCCGATCCGGTCGCGCAGCCACCGCAGGTGCCGCACGTCGCGCGGCTCGATCGTGCGGGCGAGCTTCACCTCGATTGCCACGACACGCCCGTCACCGCGCTCGACGATGAGGTCGACCGCGTGCTCGTTGGGCTCTCGGGTGCGCAGATGCAGAACGGTCGCCTCAGCGGCCTGTGCATAGACCCGCACGCAGAGCGTCACCAGGGACTCGAATAGGGCCCCGAGGTAGGCGCCGGATCGCATCAGGCCGCCGGGGTCCAGGTTCATGAGCCGGGCCGCGATGGCGGGGTCGAATAGCTGGTGCTTGGGCGCGGCACCGAGTCGGCTCACCCGGTTGTTGGTGGGTAGCCAGGCCGGCACCGGTTCCAGGATCCACAGGGCTTCGAGGATGTCGACGTACGGGGCGACGGCGTTCCGGGACGGCTTTTCACCCCGGCCGCCGGTCGCGGCCTCCCGGATCGACTCGAACGAGGCGGTCGTCGAGATCATCGAGGCGTACGCGGTCATCCATCGGCGCAGGGCCGCAGGGTTGCGAACGCGGTGCCCCATCTCGGGGAACTCACGCTCGACGATCTGGGCGATGTAGCCGTCCAGCGCCGCCCGTAGCGCTCGGTCCGCGTAGCCGCGCAGGCCGGGGAGCCCTGACACGACAATCTCGCGGACGTAGTCGTCGAGACGCACGCCGGTCGAGCCACTCATTGCCGGGCGTTCGCCGGACAGGAGGGCGGCGAGGCTCACCGTGGGGATGCCCACGCGGCGCTCACCGAGCGTGAGCGGGCGCACTCGCAGGCGGACGATCCGACCGGCACCGGAATGCACGGGGACATCGCTGCGATTTGCCGACCCGGTCAGCAGGAACCGCCCCGGTGAGCGGTCCTCATCGACCGCCCGGCGCACGAGGTCCCACGCGACCGGCATGCGCTGCCACTCATCGATGAGGATGGGTGGCTCCCCGGTCACGACGAGCGATGGGTCGGCTCTGGCCGCGAGCGCCTCGTCGGCGTCATCGAGCGCGTGGACCGATCGCGCTCGCCGCGTTGCGGTCGCGGTCTTGCCCACGGCCTTCGCCCCCTCCAGCGCGATGGCCGGCAGGAAGCCCAGCAGGCTGTCGAGCTCGCTGTCGATGACGCGGGGCAGGTACTCCACTCTGAGGGCCTCGGTGCCACAGTGGCCAACAGTGCCGGCGCCCGATGCTGCGGCGCCCAGTGCCGGCATCCACTCTGGCAGGATCGTAGTATGCAATCTGGCAGAATACAAGAGCACATTCTGGCAGGCGATTGGCGTTGCCACGCGTCGCGCCGGCGTCTCCAGGAAGTGAGTCGGCGAGTTCGAGGCCGGCAAGTCGACGGCGGAGTTCGGCTACGTCGTCCGCGTGCAGCGAGTCGACCGCGCGCAGCAGCCCCGGCAGCTCCCTGGCGACCGCGTCCAGCGCCATGTCGTCCTCGACCCATGCGGGTCCGGCGCGATCCACGTACTCGCCGATCCGCCGGGCGCTCTCGGCGATGAACGTGAGGATCTCCCTATCGCGCGGCGTCATAGAGCACCACCGCCTCGCGCGCGATCCGCGCCGCCAGTGAGGGCCTCCGCACCGGAGCCGCCAGCAGGTCGATGTCGCGCCCGAAGAGGCGCTCCGTCTCGACGATCAGATCGACCCGCTCGCGTAACCCGAGAGCATGGCCGGGGGCCGGCGAGGACGCGCATGGCCTGTGCCCGGCGGCGCGTCGAGCATGGCCGCAAGCTCGGCCGTTCGCACGCCCGCCGGACGCTGGGACAGGGCGAGCAGGGAACGCAGGGCGTGTTCGGAGGCGACGAGGCGTACCACGATCACACCTTCACGCTGCGCGCGTGATTGCTCAATCGCTCACCGGCGCCAGCTGCCGCGGAGCTCATCGACGCGCCGGATCCAGGGGCCCGGAATCGCCTGAACGGCCCCCATCCCAGCAGGACGAACGGTGCTGCGAGCACGATGACCGCCTCCGGGTTGAAGCCGATGAGCACACCGAGCGGCCAGCCCAACGCGAGGGCGTAGGTGGCAGCCAGCAGCCATCGGTATTCCCAGGGCCAACCCCTCACGGCTGCGTCACGGGTCAGGACGGCAGCGGCGGGCAGCAGCAACGTCCCGTCATACGACCATCCGCGTGGGCCGGCGAACAGGGCGAGGACGCAGGTCAGCGCCACGGCCCGGGGGGCATCCCACGTGCGCAGCGGCCGCCGCGCCGCCAGGATGACGGCTGCACCTGCCGCGTATCCGACCAGTGCGGGTCCAGCGAGCGAACCCTCGGCGCTCCCGTCGATGGACAGACGTCCGAGCAGACCCGGCAGGCTCAGCGCCTGCCATCCAACGGCGCGGAAGTCCGTCCCCGTCTCGGAGACCACGGATGCCAGCCAGTGCACCGGCCAGGCGAGCATCCCCCCGGTCGCGACAACGCCAAGGACGTACTGGGCGGCGGCAAGCCCGAGCGCGACGGCGACGGGGCGCCATGCCCTGCGCCAGGCAGCCAGGACGCCGAGTGGCGCCCCCAGGTGGGGGCGGTAGGTGGCTCCTCCCAGCGCGAGGCCAGCGAGCACCCATCGGTTGCCCGTGAGTCCAGTCGCAGCCGCGAGCGTCAGCAGCAGCAGGACGGCCGAGTTCTGCCCCGAGATGACGCCTGCGGCGGCGGGAGCCCACGCGACGGTGCCAAGGATGGCCCAACGCCTGGGAATGCCGTACAGGCGGGCCCCGAGCAGCGCGGCACCCAGCAGCACCGTCGCCTGGACGAGCACGTGCAGCGCGGCTGCCAGGTCGTATGGCAGCCAGGTGAACGGCACGTAGAGCAGGGCAACCGCCGGCGGGTACAGGAACGGCGTCGCCGCAAGGCCGTGCGAGAGCTCGTACTCGATGATCGGGCGCAGATCCGCAACCTGTGGGCTGAAGGCCAGTTTCCCCGCGGCGTAGAACGACGCGAAGTCAGTCCAGTGCCGGGCCGGCATCGTCAGCAACTGGAGCCAGGCGACGACCGCCGCGGCCGCGAGCCAGACAGGCGCCCGGCGCGCGTTCCAGTAGTTGCGCAGCCAGAGAAGACCGGCGGGCCGGACGGTTACCGCTGCCTTGGCCACGCGTCCTCCTCCGCTTGTCGAGTCACCAGCCTGCGGTCGCCTATGGTGGCGCATCGGTACCATTGGCGGGCGTGCACGAACAGGGTAAGGTCGCGTCACCGGGCCACTCTGGGACGGCCGCGGGGGTACAGGAGGGTTGGCCGTGGTGGTCAAGGGTCCGCCGTCGTCGGGTGGGCAGCGGGTCGCGCGACCGAGCGCGGCCGCCCGCACCCGGGATCGGGGCTTGCGAGCGGTCGGTCTCCTCGACCTGGTCGTCGTCGGTGGCGGCGGTCACGTCGGGTTGCCGCTGGCGCTGAGCTTCGCCAGGACGGGACGTCGCGTCGGGATCCA
>JAJYDP010000401.1 GCA_021777365.1 Chloroflexota bacterium
TCCGCCCGGATGCCGACCAGCCCGGCCGGCGACTCCAGCAGGAACTCCGTCACCGGCTCGCGTACCGGCACCATGCCCATCTCGATCAGCACGGTCGCGACGCAGATCGTGTTGGTGCCCGACATGGGCGGGTACTCGACCTGCTCCATGATGATGTAGCCCGCGGCGGCGGCCGGGTCGGTGGGCGGCAGGACCAGGTTGCAGTTCGCGGCCGGGTAGCCGCGCGGCTCGCGCAGCATGCGCAGGCGCACGTCGTCATGGTGGGCCGCGAAGTGGCGCATCTTCTCGAACATGGTGGCGCCCGGCACGTCGAGCACGCCGCCGACGATCACCCGCCCGGGCTCGCCTGCTGCGTGGGCGTCGACGGCCACGATGCCGTTCGCGAATCGCACCGCACGACCTCCTGCAAGGGGACCTCATCGTACCGCCACCGGTCCGTCTCGCGCGCCTGGCGGGAGCTTGCCCACCGGCGCACGCGTGGACGCGTGGCCGAGCTGCCCCGCGCCGGTACCGGGCGCCGGGTGCCGGGCGCCGGAACGAACGTGCGTCAGCGGCGGAAGCGGCCCCGCCGTCGCTCGTCGGCCAGCGCTGTCGCGGTCCGGGCCGGCGAGGACAGGAGCGCCTCGATCTCCCCACGAAACCTGCGCCCGGTGGGCGTCCGGGCGAACCATTCCAGGAAGTCCGGGTCCTGCCGGGCGATCTGCCCCAGCGACCAGCCCGCGTACCGGCCGAAATCGAGCACGCTGCCGGAGGGGCTGCCCGAGGGCGCGGCCGGGCGCATCTCCCACGGCTCGGCGGGCCGGGGCGGGACGGGCGGAGGTGCCAGGGCCATGCGGCGCGCCCGATCGTACTCGGCACGGGCCGCCGGATCGCGGAGCACGGTCCAGGCGTTGTTGAGCGCGGTCATCCGTTCGTCCGAGCCGCCGGTGACGTCTGGATGGTACTTGCGGGCCAGCGTGCGATACGCCGCCTGGATCACCTCGGTGTCCGCCCGCGGATCGACCTGGAGAATAGCGTAGTGGTCGGTGCTCCCGAACATCGTGTCCGAGCGTACCGGTGGACGGCAGCGCCGGAAGCGCCAGAAGGTACCGCCGCCACCCGCACTTTCGTGTCCTGCCGCCTCGGTGGGAACCAGCCGGTCCGTGCGTCGCGGCGTGGATCAGCGCCCCGGCGGACGCCGCGCCCTGGCGTGGGTCAGCGTCCCGGCGGACGCCGCGCCCTGGCGTGGGTCAGCGTCCCGCCTTGAACGGGTAGACGACCCATGCGTCGGTCCTGACCACGTGGTGGTCGGGCACCGAGGGGACCCGCGAGCGAGCGGGCTTGTAGTGCAGGACCGCGGTCGTCGGGCGGCCCCCGGCGAGCCGCACCCGGTCGATCACGGCCTGGATCGTCGAGCCCGTGTCCCAGACCTCGTCCACGATCAGGACCCGGCGGTCGTGGAGCAGCGGATCGGCCGGGAACTGGAGGAACGACGGGCGTTCGGCCGGCCGTCCGGCTTCGTCGTAGAAGGCAACCGCGGCCACGAGGATGTTGCGCAGGCCGAGCCGGTAGGCCAGCATGCCGGCCGGCACCAGTGCGCCCCGCGTGATCGCGAGCAGGACGTCGTATTCGCGTCCAACCTGCACCGCCAGTTGCTCGACGAGGCGGTCGAGGTCCTCCCAGCTGACGATGAGCGTTTCCGGCGATGCCACAGGGCGACCACGGGCGTGGGGGGGTTGGGGATTCTGGTCGGGGCGCCGCGATTCGAACGCGGGACCTCTTGAACCCATTCTATCCGCAACAGCGGCGGGGCGGACCGGTGACGCAGGCGTGTCGTCAGGTGGGGTGCGGCACCTGCGTCTCGGCGAGCGCGGCGAGGTTCTCGAGGAGTTGTCGGGCCACCCGCTCGAGCGCCCGGATGAGCGCCTGGCGCCCGAAGATGCGCTCAAGCATGACGACCGCCCCTGCGCCCGTGCCGGAGTCCGCGCAGTCGATGTCGAGCGAGCAGCGCGTCGCTCCGCCCGCTGGCGCGAACTGGTAGATCCAGTCGCTCGTGCCGCCGTGGGCGGACGTGCAGTCCACCCTCAGGTGCACGCGCCGGCGGGGCTCGGCATCGACCACGCTGCCGCTCCCTCGGAACTCCTGGCCCAGCATCCTGAGCGTCGTCTCGAAGCTCGTCCCGACCCTGTCGAGCGGACGTGCACCCTCGCTTCATCCTCCGCGACATCGGGCCCGGCCCGCGAGTGATGTCGTGCGGTCCTGGCGGCCGGCGAGATCGCCCCCGCGAGCCCGCACCATCACCTGCTCGAGGCTCTCGACCTCCCCTGCCGTCTGCAGCGCGTTGCAGTGGGCGACCGACTCCTCGGCGGCCTCGCGGGCCTCGGCTTCCTTCCCCGTGCGCACCGCGCCATAGCCGACGAACAATCCGAGCTCGGCCACCGACCAACCCTCCCGGGGATGCTCCGCTGGGGGTCGGTCTCGCCAGTGGCTCGGCGCAGTCGAGGCGGCCTTGGCGTGGGCCGCGCGTCAACGCCCCCCGCGTTCAGCGCCAGCATTCGGCCTGTTCGCTCCAGCACGAGTGCCAATCGACCCCACCGGGTCCGGCTGCCCGGGGACCGCCCTCCGAGCGTGTTCATGGCAGAGCCGTGTCAACGCCGGTCCAGACCTGAGCAGGTTCAGCGCTCTCTCTCGGCCGTCGGCACCTCCTCGCGCTTGCCCCACAGGCGATAGGACTCGCCCTCCAGGACGATGACCGCGGCGTGGTAGACGAGCCGGTCGGGGGCTCGCCGCGCGGTCTGCCATCGCGGCCGCCAGGCGCCGCAACCGGCGCAGGGGGCACGCCACCCGAGGAGGCCCGCGCCAGCGCCACCGACCCCCAGGCGCGGGTCGCGCACCTGGGCGCGGCTATCGCCCCGCCTGCAACGACCGGTTCACGAGCGATGACAGCGGGTATGTGGCCCTCCCCGACATCGAGACCCTCGCCGAGCGGGGCACCCGCCTCGATGCGCTGTCCAGCGCCGGATCGTCGTCGCGCGCGGGCGCCCGCGCCCGCCAGCCCGTTGGACGGGGCTCACCGGGAGGGGCACAGAGCGTACGATGCTGGTGAGCACTTCGGCCCTGGCGTGGCTCTCGCCGGGTGCTTCATGACCGCACGATCGTGGAGGGCATCACGCTTGGGTCGGGCTACTTCGCCGGAGAAGAGATCGACCAGTTTCCTGCAGCCGCTCACGTCCCAAACGATCCACGGGCTCCGGGCAGATGAGAGACCCTGATCGACCCTCCGCCCGACAGGAGATGCAGGAGAGCGACATGCTGCTCGAGCTGATCTACGAGAGCGTGGCGGACGTCATCTACCTGCTGGCGGTCGAGCCCGGCGGCGTGTATCGCTTCGAGTCCGTCAACCGAGCCTTCCTGACCGCAACCGGCATGGCACGAGAGCAGGTTGTCGGGCGGCGCATCGAGGAGGTCTTGCCGGAAAGTTCGCACGCCCTCGTCCTCGGCAACTACCGTCGAGCCATCGAGGAACGGCGGCGCGTGGACTGGGAGGAAGTGGCCGTCTATCCGGCCGGCACCAAGGTCGGGGAAGTCAACGTGGCGCCTATCTTCGACGCTACGGGGCGATGCACGCACCTCATCGGGGCGGTCCACGACGTCAGCGAGCGTCGGCAACTCGAGGATCAGCTCCGTCAGGCCCAGAAGATGGAGGCCGTCGGACGTTTGGCCGGTGGTATCGCGCACGACTTCAACAACCTGCTGACAGCGATCGGCGGGTACACGCAGCTTGCCCTCGATGCCCCGGGTCTTCCGCCGGCCGTGAAAGGCGATCTGGAACAGATCACGCGCGCGGCCGAGCGCGCCAGTGACCTCACCAGGCAGCTGCTCGCGTTCAGCCGCCGCCAGGTGATGCAGCCGGAATCACTGCATCTGGGAAACGCTCTCGAAGAGATCGCCCCTATGCTGCGCCGGCTGCTCGGCGAGGACGTGCGCCTCATCATCACCGTCGATCCCGAACTCGGCTACGTCCTCGCCGACCCCGGTCAGCTGAGCCAGGTCGTCATGAATCTGGCGGTGAACGCCCGCGACGCGATGCCGGCCGGGGGCACGTTGACGCTCGAGGCCGCGAACGTCGAGCTCGATGCGCAGTATGCCCAGGGCCACGCGGAGGTGACGCCGGGGCCGTACGTCGTCCTCGCGGTCTCGGACACGGGGACCGGCATGGACGAGGCGACCCGGAGTCGACTTTTCGAGCCGTTCTTCACGACGAAGGAGCAGGGCAAGGGCACCGGCCTCGGCCTGGCTACCGTGTACGGGATCGTGAGGCAATCAGGTGGCCATATCTGGGTGTACAGCGAGCCGGCTCGTGGGACCAGCTTCAAGGTCTACCTGCCGCGCATCGAGCCCGTCACGGGCGAGCGCCTGAGGCCTGCCGCCGAACCGCGCCACACCAGTGGAACCGAGACGATACTCGTAGCGGAGGACGACGACGCGGTTCGAGCGTTCGTCCGAACCGTGCTCGAGGGGCGCGGCTACTACGTCATCAGGGCAGGGACCGCAGACGAGGCGATCACGGCGGCGACCCAGCACGTGGGCCCGATCCACCTCCTCCTGACCGATGTCGTCATGCCCGGCCTGAGCGGGATCGAGCTTGCCAGGCGGATTGGCGAGATCGCCCCGGGCCTCAAGGTGATCTTCATGTCAGGCTACACCGAGAACGCCATCGTCCACCACGGCGTCCTCGATCCGAGTGTGTCGTTCCTGGCCAAGCCGTTCTCCCCGGACGCACTGGCAGGACGCGTGCGCGTTGAGCTCGACTCGTAGCCCACGTTCTGCCATCGGTTTGCCGGTCTCGGGGCGCTTTCCTGGAGACGCCGCCTGGGCCCGCGTGTGTTCGGCTCATTGCCCTGTACGAGACGACGGTGGGGATCGACCTGCGGCAGGGCGAGGCGCTGGGCTTCACCTGGTCGCAGGTGCCCCTCGACGAGCCGACGGCGCGAGACGGCGCGGGCTGCGATCGCCATGAACGATGCATTCGCGCGCGGCGGACGGATAGCGGCTGCTGGCGTCGATCGTGGTGGTTGCCGAATCTCAAGGCCCCCGGGGAGATCTCCGGGGGCCGTTTCGTGCGGGGATTCTGGTCGGGGCGCCGCGATTCGAACGCGGGACCTCTTGAACCCCATTCAAGTGCGCTACCAGGCTGCGCTACGCCCCGAC
>JAJYDP010000402.1 GCA_021777365.1 Chloroflexota bacterium
GAGGCGCAACACGGCGAGGTCGTCGGCGATACCCTGCCGCACGCGAGCGATGGAGCGCTGGAGCCCGTCGCGCCGCGTGGCATCGCCGTGGACCAGGTCGTCGAAATCGAAGCCAACCCAGATGCGGTTCTCGGGGTCGTCCTCGCACCAGGCCCTGATACCCTCCCGCTGTCCCTCAATCGAGTCGCTCGCCCCTCGCGACGCAACCTGGTCCCGAGCGGACTTCGACGGGCTCTTGCGGCCGTAGCCCCAGATCCGGCGGGGGCCGAGGTCGTCGTAGGGCAGGGCCACCCTGTTGATCACGCGCGGATCATACCGAGCCTGTGATGTTCATACAACAGACGTCGGATTCCTGGCCCCACAGGTTGGGGGCCACCGGGGTGGGCTCCGGGCCGAGCGGCGTGTCGAACGAGTCGGCCAGGCTGTGCGCCGCGTCGGTGGAGAGGACGATGGTCCGGTAGCCGCGCGCGGCTGCCAGGAGCCCCGTCGCAGCGGCGACGCTGGTCTTCCCCACGCCGCCCTTGCCCGTGTAGACGATGATGCGCGCCATGCCGCCTCCAGTTGCGGAGGCGATCGTACCGCGGGCTGCCCGGACCGGCCTCAGGCGCTCTCGAGCGCCGCGCCCTCGACGCACGCGGCGAAGACGCCGAGCGCCGCCAGGTGCACCAGGTCCCGGCGGCGCCGCACCGTCCAGGCCACCAGGTCCAGCCCCAGGAGACGGGCACGCTCCGCTCCCGCCGGGTCGATGGCCGTCCAGCGCGCGGCGATCCCGGTGCAGCCCAGGTCGCGCGCCAGCTCGAGCGTGCGTGCCTCCAGGTCGTCGGCGTTGAGCCAGCAGCGCCAGCCCGGCTCGAGCGCACGGACGTGGGCCAGCACCGCCGGCTCGAACGAGGAGACCGCGGCGCGGCCCGGCGCAGGCCCCCGCGCGTGCCGGAGCTGTGCCACCACCGCGGCCGCCACGTCGTCCTTCAACTCGACATCCAGGAACGCCGTCGCAGGGACGCGGGCCAGGACCTCGGCCAGGGTGGGGACACCGAGCGCGGCCAGCGTGGCCGGATCCAGGTCGGCTGCCCGGTCCGGGCGACCCTGGACGCGTACCAGCGTCGCGTCGTGCAGGACGATCGGCGTGCCGTCGCGCGCGGCGCGGACGTCGAACTCGATGCCGTCACAGCCCTCGACGGCCAGCGCGGCGTCGAAGGCGGCGAGCGTGTTCTCGGGCGCGCGGCGGTGATCCCCCCGGTGCGCCAGGCGCAGCGGTGCTGCCATCGCCGCAGTCTCGCATCGGGCGTGACGACGGACAACCTCGCTCGCCGCGGATCGCCCGGCCTGCCTGCCCGGTCGGGTAGCGCGGTTCGGAACCAACGGCCCTTGGGCGCCGCATGGCCGGCGGCGAACCTGACGGAGTCCCAGCATTCCCCTGCTGGACGGGCGCGCGAGGAGGCCGAGGAGCCGAAGGCGGAAGGCCGTCGACACCTCGGTCTCTTTGCATGCTCAGCGCTCGGACCAGAAGCGGATGCCGTCCAGCACCCCCGCGGCGAACGCCAGTGGCGAGCGGTACACGTCGCCGTCGACGACCGCGTCCAGCTCCGGGAGCGCGTTGGCCACGAGCGTCCCGCGGAAGCCCGCCGAGAGCAGGTCGGCATCGTTGCCGGAGTCGCCGAAGGCCAGGACATCGTGCGCCGGCAGGGACCAGGCATCTGCCAGGAAGCGGGCGGCGGGCCCCTTGCCGGCGCCCGGCGGGATCACGTCCAGGAAGCGGCCGGCGCTGTAGACGAGCCTGGCGGGGATCCCGCGCCGGGCGAGCGCCTGCCGGATCGCCGCCAGGTCCCGCTCCTCCAGTTGCAGCGTGTCGTAGCTGGCCTTGCGGCGCGTCTGGTGCACCGGATCCTGGGCCTCCAGCCCGGGGTATCCGGCCAGCGCCTCGCGCACGTGGTCGGCGCTCCAGTTGCCGAACCGTTCGAGCCACCCCGGCCACGGCCGCCAGCCCGACGCCCCGCCCGTGCCGGCAACGTGGATCTCGGTGCCGACACCGGTGATGACGGCATCCGGCTCCGGCAGCCGCCCGGCCGCGATCAGCTCGCACACGGCGGCCACGCTGCGGCCGGAGGCGTAGACCAGTCGCAGCCGGTCCCGGCGGCCGCCGACCCAGTCGCGGAACGTGGCGAGCGCCTCGTCGTCGCCCAGCAGCGTCCCGTCGAGGTCCGTCACGATCATCCGTCGCCGCCCGGTCGCCACCGGGGACGGAGCGGGGCGCGCGCTCACCCGGCGAGATCCATCCGCCGCAGCGCGCGGGCGTCCCCGTGGTGCCGCCCGGCCGCCCGTATCAGCCGATCGAGTTCCGCGGCGATCGCGCTCCAGGTGAACGCGGTGCGGACGCGGCGTGCCCCGGACCGCGCCAGGCGCTGCGCGATCCGCGGATAGCGCAGGACCGTCGCGATCGCCAGGCCGAAGGCGGGCGGATCGAGAGGATCCGCGTAGATCGCCTGGGTCCCGTAGGTGACCATCTCCCAGAGCCCGCCCGCCGTGGTGACCACCGCCGGTGTCCCGCAGGCCATCGCCTCCACGGCCGTCATCCCGAACGGCTCGTATCGGCTGCTCAGCGCGAAGACGTCGGCCATCCGGTACGTGTCCGCCAGCGCGTCGTCGGGCACGTAGTCGTGCACGTCCACGCGATCGGCGATCCCGAGCTCCGCCGTCAGGGCCCGCAGGTCGTCCACCTGCCGCGCCTCACCCGGGGTCGGGCTGGTGGACCCGACGGCCAGGAGCAGCCGCGCGTCGGGCACGCGCTGGAGGACGGCCGGCATGGCCCGCAGGAGCAGGTCGTAGCCCTTGTTGGCCGCGACCCGCCCGAGCGCCAGCACCAGCGGGCCCTCGATGCCCGCCCCCCGCCGCAGCTCGGCGCGCCTCCGCGGCGAGACCGGGAAGAAGCGCGACGCGTCGTACCCGGCGGGCACCACCGCGATCCGCCGGGGATCCACGCGGTATGGATCGACCACGAGCAGCTCGCGCTGCTGGGGGCTGGTGGCGACCACCGCCTCCGCGGCGTGGCAGATCGACCGCTCCTCCCGGATGCGGCGCGCGAAGTTGTACTGCCGGTCCAGGTCGGCAGGATCGCCGTCCATGCTGTCGCGCTTCCACGCACCGAGCGAGTGCGGCGTGTGGAGATGCGGGATCGCGAGAAGCCGGGCGAGCGCGGTGCCGGCGAGGCCGGCGTCCCAGTAGTGGCTGTCGATCGCAGCGTAGACGAGCCCATGGCGCCGGATGAAGGCGTGCGCCGCGGAGACCCACTCCGGGACCGCCTCGCACATCCACTCCTTGCGGATGAGGTGCGGCCCTCCGGCCGGGATGCGCACGATGCGCACGCCCTCGCCCAGCGGTTCGACCGCCGGCTGGTCCTCGAAGCGGCGCGTGAAGATGTCGACCGCGTACCCCAGCCCCGCGAGCCGCCGCGACAGCTCCAGGACGTAGACGACCTGGCCGCCGGTGTCGGGACGACCGAGCTCGGGGTGCCCGGACACATAGCCGTGCAGGGACAGCATCATGATCCGGGAGGTGCCATCTGTCGACATGGCCATCCTTTCCCGCTGCGCGGACGCTCCCGCAGCGTGATTCCAGCGACAGTGGCGCAAATAGTAACCTTATGGAAACAATCTGTCGACCCGGAGGGACCCGATCATCGAACAGGGACGCCCGCGGCTGCACCTCACGCCGCCGACCGGCTGGATGAACGACCCGAACGGACTGGGGTTCCACGCGGGCCGGTTCCATGCCTTCTACCAGCACCAGCCCGACGGCCCGCGCTGGGGCCGCATGCACTGGGGCCATGCAACCAGCCGCGACCTGGTCACCTGGGAGCACCTGCCGCTCGCCCTCTCGCCGGACGACGACGGCCCCGACGCGGACGGCTGCTGGTCGGGCTGCCTGGTGGAGGACGGCGGCACCCCCACGATCCTGTACACGGGCGTGCGGCAGGAGGGCCGGCTCCGTCGTGCGTCGATCTGCCTGGCCACCAGCCGCGACGACCTGCGCACCTGGGAGAAGGCGCGCGGCGGCCCGGTGATCGGCGGGGCGCCGGCAGGGATCCGCCCCGACGCCTTCCGCGATCCCTTCGTCTGGCGCGACGGGGACGGCTGGGCCATGATCCTCGGCGCCGGCACGACGCGCTACCGGGGCGCCGTCCTCCTGTACCACTCGCCGGACCTGCGGACGTGGCAGTTCGAGGGGCCGCTGCTCACGACGGAGGCGGCCATCGCCGCCGACCCCGCCCTCGTCGTCGACGAGATCGACAGCCCGTGCTGGGAGTGCCCGCAGCTGGTGCGCCTCGACGGGGCGGACGTCCTGGTCGTCTCGATCGTGGACCGGGCGCCGCGGGTGCGGCCCGCCCACGTGGTGGCCTTCGTGGGCGAGTTGACGGGCAACCGGTTCCACGTCCATCACACCGAGCGGGTCGGGCTGGGACCGGACCTCTACGCCCCCGCCGTGATCGTCGCGCCCGACGACCGGCGCCTGCTCTTCGGCTGGATCCCCGAGGACCCGCCGGCGCGCGGCTCCCGGCGCACCTGGGCCGGCGCGCTCACGTTCCCCAGGGTCCTCTCGATCGACCCGGACGGGCAGCTGCGAATCGACCTTGCGGCGGAGGTCGACCGCTTCGACGCATCCGCCGTGCGGCTGGCGGGCGGCACGATCCGCGACGGCGCGCCATGGACGCGGGAGTTCCACGAGGGCTGGCTCGAGCTTCGCCTCTCGATGCTGCCGCAGGGCGCCGCGTCGATCCGCCTGGACGTCCTGGGGTCCGACGGGCCGGTGGCCGAGGTGCGGTACGAGACGCAGCACCGTCGCCTCGCGGTGTACCGGATCGGCGTGGTGCGGGTCGCCGGCCGGGAGGCCCATCGCGCCACGACGCTGCCGCCGGGCCCGGACGGCCGGCTTCGGCTGCGGCTGATCCTGGATGGCTCCGTGATGGAGCTGGTGGCGAACGACCGGGTGACCGCGACCGCGCGGCTGCCGCGCGCGGCGGCCGGTCCCCGCACGATCACCTGCTCCGCCATCGGTGGCGCGTTCCACCTCGACGACGTCGAGGTCTCGGGTCCCGGGTCCGGCATCGTCGCCCCGGGTGCGAGCTGATAGCGCCGCCTTCCCAGGAGGGCTGACTGCGGCGCGCGCTCCGATCCGCGTCACGC
>JAJYDP010000403.1:0-1235 GCA_021777365.1 Chloroflexota bacterium
CAGCATCACCGGCCCGTCGGCGTCGGCGAGCGTGACGACGACGCTGCCGGTCGTCTCGCCGGAGGTCGTCGCGGTCGGGGAGGGTGCCGGTGAGGCGGATGGCGTCGGCCGTGCGTGGGTCGCCCCTGGCGTGGCGGTCGCGGCCGCGACGCGGGTGGCCGCGGGCACGGGCGCCGGAGGGGTGCCGATCGGCCCCGGGGCCGCGGAGCTCGCGACCGCCGGCGAGGCGATCCCTGCCGCGGGAGCGGTCGAGGGAGACGTCCCGGACGTGCCGGGCCCGGCCTGGACCGGGCTGCCGCCTGCCGGCGCGATGGCTCCGGCCGGGGCCGATCCGGCCGGGGCCGATCCTGCCGTCGCCGGCGTGCCCCCCGGACCGGCCAGGCGCGGACCGACGAGCGCGGCGACGATCACGATCGACGTGATCGCGGCCAGCAGACCCAGCGGCGCGGGACCGGAGCGGCCCCGGATCCGCGATCCCCGGGTCCCCCCGGGCACCGGCGCCGGGGACGCCGGCTCGGTCCCGTCCAGCTCGGCGTGAAGCATCCGCCTCAAACGCGTCTCCAGGTCGTCGTCGTTCATGCTCGTCTCCACCCGGGTTGCCGCTCGCCGCGGTCGTGTCGGCTGTATCCATCAGACGCACGGGCGAGCCGGATCCTTGCGAGGTCGGCGTTGCCATGCGTGCGACATTCACTCCGACACCCTGCGAGACGGAGGGCTGACGTGGGAATCGACGCCGCCCGGCGATCCGTCGGGGAGGCGTGCGTCGCGGAGCGCACCGCGCTCTACCGGACGCTGCTCGCCGTGACCGGCGACCCGGACCTGGCGGACGACCTGGCCCAGGAGGCGGTCGCGCGCGGCATCGAGCGGGCGGCGCAGTACCGCGGACCGGCGCCCGTCGGCGCGTGGCTCCACCGTATCGCCCTGAATGCCTGGCGGGACCACCTGCGGCGGCGCCGCCTCCGGCGCTGGATCGGTCTCGACCGACCCGACGCCGTCGCGGCGCCGGATCGCCGCGCGAGCGACCTCGCGGAGGCTGTCGACCTGCGCGCGGCCCTGGCCCGCCTCCCGGAGCGGCAGCGGGCCGCCATCGTGCTCCGCTACTACCACGAGTACGACTACGCGGCGATCGCGGAGGCGCTCGGCACGACCGAGGGAACGGTCGGGTCGCTCCTCTCCCGCGGGCTCGAGCGCCTGCGAAACGACCTCGGCCGGTAGCCGTTCGCCCGGTCACCGCG
>JAJYDP010000403.1:1245-5180 GCA_021777365.1 Chloroflexota bacterium
GCGTCCGGCCGGTACCATACGCGGGTGCCGAAGCTCGAAGCCCTCGACGTGCTGCTCCTGGTGCTCTTCGCGGCCGGAGCCCTGAGCGGCTTCCGGCAGGGCGCCGTGGCCCAGGCGCTCGGGCTGATCGGGGCGGGCGTCGGGGCCGTGCTGGCCGTGGTCCTCCTCCCGGAGGTCGCCGTCCTGCTGCCGACGGGCGACCGGTTCCTGCGCGCCGTGCTGCTGCTCGCCTTCCTGCTCATCGCGCTCGCGCTCGGCCAGGCTCTCGGTGGGACGATCGCGATCGCCGTCCTCCGGCGCATGGGCCACGGGCCGCTCGCCTCGGTCGATCGCCTGTTCGGGGCCGGCGTGGGGATCGCGCAGGTGCTGCTCGTGGTCTGGTTCCTGGCGCCGATCCTGGCGGTGGGCCCGTCGCCGTCGCTGGCGCAGCAGATCGACCAGTCAAGTGTCATCGCCGCCGTCCAGGCGAACCTGCCATCTCCCGCGCCCGTGCTCGGCAGGCTGCGCGCCTTTCTGTCACCGGCCGGGCTCCCGCAGGTCTTCCAGTTCCTCGAATCGCCGGTCGGTCCGCCGGTCGCCACGCCCGCGGACGCCCAGGTCGCCGGGCTGGCCAGGGAGATCGCACCGTCCACCGTGGCCGTCGTCGGCGACGCCTGCGGGCTCCGCCTCACCGGCACGGGGTTCGCGATCGCGCCGGGCTACCTCGTCACCAACGCGCACGTGGTGGCCGGGGAGCGGGGAACGACCACGGTCGTCTCCGAGACCGGCAGCGTCGCGGACGCCACCGTCGTCTTCTACGACCCCTCCATGGACGTCGCCCTGCTCCACGTCCCCGGGCTGCGGCTGCGGTCGCTCCCCCTCGCGACCTCGGAACCGACGAGCGGGGAGGTCGGGGTGGCGCTGGGTCATCCGGGCGGCGGCGGCCTGGCCATGATCCCCGCCGCGGTCCGGGACGTCTTCACCGCGACCGGCTTCGACATCTACGGCCGATCGACGGTGACCCGCGCGGTGATCGAGCTGGCGGCCGACGTGCAGGCGGGTGACAGCGGCGGGCCGTTCGTGACGACGGACGGACGGGTGGCGGGCGTGGTCTTCGCCAGGGCACAGACCACTGCGGGGATCGGCTACGCGCTGGAGATCGGCGAGGTGCGCGCAGACGTCGCGAAGGCGATCGGCCGCGCGGCCGCCGTGAGCACCGGGGCCTGCACGCCCTGACGCCCGGCGGCCGGCCCGTTCGATCCGCCGGTGACCCGACGGGGGCGATGGGGGAGTCCGCGGACGAGGTTCAGTCCGCCGGGTAGTGCCGCCGGCGCGGATCGGGGGGATCGAAGACGTCCCGGGCCGCGCGGCCCTCGACCTCCTCCTCTGCCTCGCCCCCGGCTCGGGACGCGCCGCGCCGCGCCCGGGACTCGACCATGATCGCGATGGCCTCGTCCACGTCGTCCGTCACGGTGAGCAGGTCGACGTCCGCCGGGTCGATCTTCCCCTCCGTGGCGACCCGTTCGCGCAGCCATCCCAGCAGCCCCGACCAGTACGAGCGGCCGATCAGGACCACCGGGAAGTGCTCGATCTTGTCCGTCTGTACCAGGGTGATGGACTCGAACAGCTCGTCCAGGGTGCCGAACCCGCCCGGGAAGATGACGAACCCCTGCGCGTACTTGACGAACATCGTCTTGCGCACGAAGAAGTAGCGGAAGCTGATCGACAGGTCCGTGTAGTCGTTCACCCGCTGCTCGCGCGGCAGCTCGATGGTGCAGCCGACCGAGAGCCCGCCGCCCTGCTGGGCGCCCTTGTTGGCCGCCTCCATGACCCCCGGGCCGCCGCCGGTGATCACGGTGAAGCCGGCCTCCGCGAGCCCGCGGCCGAGCGCGACGGCGGCGTCGTACATGGGGTCCTCGCGCGGCGTTCGCGCCGACCCGAAGACCGTCACGGCGGGGCCGAGGCGCGCCAGGGCCTCGAAGCCGCTGATGAACTCGCCCAGGATGCGCAGCGACCGCCAGGCGTCGGTCTCCAGGAAGGAGACGTCCTGGTAGGGCCTGGTCTGCAGCAGCTTGCGGTCCGCCGTTGCGTGGGGCGGAACCTGGGACTGCGGGCCGCGGTGCTCGGTCATCCCCGGCAGGATACCGCCGAGGGGGTCACCGGGCCTTGCGCTGGCACTCCAGGTCGTAGAGGGCCCAGGGGAGCGCCTCGAGCCGTGCCGGGTCGATGGGACGGCCGCAGGCAGCGCACAGCCCGTAGGTGCCGGCGTCCAGCCGGGCGATGGCCGCGTCGACCTGGGCCAGCTCCCGCTCCGCCCGCTCCCGGAGGGCACGGGCGCGGTTCTGGTCGAAGACCTGGGAGGCCGCGGCAGCCTGCGAGCCGTAGGTCATCGGCTCCGGCGCCTCGATCTCGACCGCGGCGATCTCGTCCAGCAGCCGCGCACGTTCGGCATCCAGGCGCGCGCGTGCGTCCGTGTCACCCGCCATGCCGGGATGCTACCTCGCCACTGCACGTCCCGGAGACCCGACCTGCGCGCCTCGAACGCGAGCAGCCGGGCGCCGCCTGGGTCGATGCGCGGGGCGTCCGCCCGGCTCGGCCGATCCCGGCCTATACTACCGGGGAGTATCAGACCGTCGGTCCCGCGCGGATCCGACCCTCAGGAGGCAATGGCATGGCCAGCGCGATCGATCCCGTCTGCGGCATGGAGGTGGACCCCGCCACCGCGAAGTGGACGTACGAGTACGAGGGCACCACCTACTACTTCTGTGGCAAGGGCTGCATGCTCGAGTTCAAGGACGACCCGGAGAAGTACCTCGATCCGAACTACACGCCGCAGGGCATGTAGCCGCTCCGATCGCCTCCGCCGCGTCTCCCGCCCCGCGATAAGCGGTGATGCATGCGCGGTGAAGTCGCCGTGGAGCGCCCCCGTCTACCGTCCTCGCGTCGGTCATCCGGAACGGGAGCGGAGGTGCGGCACGGTGTCCGCGGAATGCCGGTCTGCGTGGCTGGGCCGTCCATGCAGCATCAGCCTGGCGTCGTGCCCGGCGGCGTGGCTCGTGGCCCTGCTGGTCCTCGGTGTGCTGCTGTCGCCGCTCCTGCAGGGCGGTCGTGCCGGCAACGGCCCGCCGTCACCCGGGCGCGCGCGGCAGGCCGCCGGCGAGGTCGCGGTGACGGCGCCGGCGCCAGCGCTCGCCGGCCATCGCTGGGGTGCCGCCGCCACGCCGGGGAGCCCGGTCACGGTGACGCTCGTCGGGCACCGCTGGCGCGTCGCCGTGTCGCCGGGCACGCCGCCACCCGTCGCGATCTGACCCGAGATCGGCGGGGACCGCCGCCCGGGCGATCGCGGATCCCGGGTGCCGAGGGCCGGCACGACGCCCGCCGAAGGCGGCGACCGGGGCTTCCTGCCCGCGCCGAATGTGCCGGGGGTACGTTCGAGCGGGCCCGCATCGTCGTAACATGGCGTCAGGCCGCGCGTCCGGACCTGGAGACTGAGGAGAGCCCCGATGACCTATGTGATCGCCGAGCCGTGCGTCGATGTGATGGATCAGGCGTGCGTGTCGGTCTGCCCGGTGGACTGCATCAAGTTCGACGAGGGCGTGGACCGCACCCTGTTCATCGACCCGAACGAGTGCATCGATTGCGGCGCGTGCGAGCCCGAGTGCCCGGTGAACGCGATCTTCGCCGAGGATGCCGTGCCCGCAGAGTGGGCCCGGTACACGCCCCTCAACGCCCTGTGGTTCACGGACAAGGCCGCGGCGCGCGCCATGGTCGAAGAGCTGAAGCCGGCCTGACGACTCCCCGATCACCGCTCCGCCCGGGTTAGCCGGGCGCGGTCAGGCCCCGGTGCCCAGGCGCCGGGGCCTTGCACTGTCCGGCGGCATGCGTCATGCGAGCGCGCCCCGCGCGCCCTGTGCGTCGCGCGCCCGGTCGCGCGCCTCGCGTCGCGCGCCCGGTCG
>JAJYDP010000404.1 GCA_021777365.1 Chloroflexota bacterium
CTCGCTGGACGCGGACCGGCCCCTTGCCCGGGTGGCGCGTACCGGGCAGCCGATCGTCGGCGACGAGGCCGAGCTGCGGCGCGAGCACCCGGACCTCCTGCGCGATCTCACGTTCGACTTCGGGGCACTGGCCGTGCTGCCGTTGTCCGCGGACAACCGGCTCGTCGGTGTCATCGGGATCGCCTTCCCGGGTCCGCACGTCTTCGCGCCGGGCGACCGGCAGTTCCTGGACACGGTCGCCGGCACGTGTGCCCAGGCACTCGACCGGGCCCGCCTGTACGCGGCGGAACGCGATGCCCACGCCGCCGCGGAACGAGAGTCGCAGATCGCGACGGCCCTCGCGCGCGCCGCGGCCGCGCTCTCCGCCGCCGCGAGGCCCTCGGACGTGGTGCGAGCCATCCACGCGCACGTCCTGCCGGCGGCCGGCGCGCTGTTCGCGACACTGCGCGTCCTCGACGAGTCCGGCAGCACACTGGTCGCGCTCGCCGACCCTGAGTTCCCCGATCCGGACCAGCTGGTGGCCTATCCGCTCGACACCGACGCACCCATCGCGGAGGCGGTCCGCACCGGCGCGCCGGTGCTCCTGCGCAACGGCGCGGAGCGAGACTCGAGGTACCCCGAGCACGGCAGGCTGCTGGCACGACGGGGCGCGGGAGCGCTCGCGGCTGTGCCGCTCACGGTCGGCGACCGGCGCATCGGTGGGCTCGCGCTCGCCTTCGAGCAGCCCCGCCCGTTCGACGGCGTCGAGCTGCGGTCGATCCAGATGCTGGCCGACACCTGCGCGCAGGCCCTCGACCGCGCCCACCTGTACGAGGCGGCACGCACGGCCGAGCGGACTCTCGCCGAGGTCGTCCGACAGATGCCCGTGGGCGTGGTCCTCGCGGAGGCGCCCTCTGGCCGCATCGTCTTCGGAAACGCCGAGGCCCAGCGGATCTGGCCAGTGCTGCCGGCGACGGCGCTGGATGAGGCCGCCTCGTGGTCGGTGTTCCACCTGGATGGCCGGCGGTATACGCCCGGCGAGTGGCCGATCGCGCGCGCACTCCTCCATGGCGAGACGATCGTCGACGAGGAACTCGAGATCCGCCGCGCGGATGGGTCACGGGCGATCATCTCGCTCAACGCCGGGCCCGTCAGGGACGAGCTGGGGGGGATCCGGGCAGGGGTCGCGACGTTCACCGACGTGGGCGAGCGCAAGCAGGCGGAGGCGATCCGCGATGCCTTCATCGGCATGATCAGCCACGAGCTGCGGACGCCGATCACGGCGATCTACGGTGGCGCCAAGCTCCTGCTCCGCCCGAAGCGTCGGCTGGACGCCGCCACCCGCGACGCCGTGCTCGAGGACATCGCGGTCGAGGCCGAGCGCCTGAACCGCCTGGTCGAGAACACGCTCGTGCTGGCGCGCGCCGAGCGTGGGATGGCCGTCGGGGGGCGCGAGCCGCTGCTCCTGCAGCACCTGCTCGCCCGGATCGTCGCGTCCGAGCGCGCGGCCCGGCCCGACGCGCGCGTGGAGCTGGTGGTGGCCCCGCGCCTGCCCGCGGTCGTCGGTGATGAGGGGTACGTCGAGCAGATCGTGCGGAACCTGCTGTCGAACGGGGCCAAGTACGGACCCGCCGACGGGGTCGTCACGGTGAGCGCCGAGCAGTCCGGCGACGAGGTGCTGGTGCGGGTGCTGGACCAGGGGCCCGGCATCGGCGACGAGGACATCGATGCGCTCTTCGCACTCTTCTACCGGTCGCCGCGGACGCTCGGCGTCGCCAGCGGGGCCGGGATCGGGCTGTTCGTCGTGCGGCGCCTGGCCCAGGCGATGGGAGGTCGCGCCTGGGCAGCCCAGCGGCCCGAGGGTGGCGCCGAGTTCGGCTTCGCGCTGCGGGTGCTCGACGAGGACGAGGCGTCGGCCGACTAGGCCGAAGCTCCCACGCCCCTATCGCTCCTCGCCTGCCGCGGCCACCTCGTCGTCGGCGACCAGCGCCCCGAGCTCGGCGCTCACCTCGCGCAGCCACTCCCTGAAGCCCAGCAGCAGGGGAATCGCCCCGGCAACCACGCTCCAGAGCCCGAAGATAAGCCCGAGCGCGGCCATCGCGACACCGATCCCGATCAGCAGGGGCGCCACGCTCGCACCCGGAAGCCGGCCGCTTTCGTCCTCGAACGGCCGCTCCTCGCCCGGCCGCTCGGAGGTGCCGACGAGGTCGCGGATCCGGCCCCCGACGCCCCGGCCGGGAACGCCGGCAGCCGCCTGTCCGCCGCCCGAGCCCGGCCGTGCGGCACGCCCCGGCTGGCCGCGACGGAGCAGGTAGAACAGCGTGAACGAGGCGAGGGCGAACCCGCCGAGCAGCACCGTGCCGATGTAGTCGTAGCTGATGAACCAGTAGACGGTCGATACCACCGCGGCGAAGAGGCAGCTTCGAACGAAGAGTCGGGTCTCCTCGGGCATGGCCTATTCTCCGCCCGGCCCCACACCCGGCACCGAGCCCGTCCCCGGGCTTCGCGCCGGCGAGCCCCCCGCACGTGACGCCTCGGCCCCGGCCCTGGCGGCCGCCGCCAGCCGGGCGTCGAACACCGGTCGGTCGGAGCGGATCGCCGGGAGCCAGTCGAAGTTGTGTGCCGGCGGGGGAGAGCTGGTCGCCCACTCCAGCGCGAACCCGCCCCATGGGTCGGCCGGCGCGGTCGCGGGCTGCCGGAGGGCGGCCACGATCGCCACCAGGAAGGGGATGGTGCCGATCCCCAGGAGGACCGCGCCCACGGTCGCAACGACGTTGAGGTCGCTCCAGCCGGTGGCCGGCGCGTAGTCGGCGATCCGGCGCGGCATGCCGTCCAGCCCGAGCTGGTACATCGGCAGCAGCGTGAGGGGCACGCCCACCAGCCAGGTCGCGAAGTGGAGTCTCCCGAGCCGCTCGTCCAGGAACCGGCCGGTCATCTTGGGGAACCAGTAGTAGAAGCCGGCGAAGGTGAGGAAGACGGTGCCGCCGATCAGGACGTTGTGGAAGTGGGCGACGATGAAGTACGAGTCGTTGAACTGGAAATCGAGCGGCGGAGATGCCGCCATCACGCCGCTGATGCCGCCGACGGTGAACGTGTAGAGCATCCCGATGCAGAACAGCATCGCCGTCGTGAGCCGGATCTGGCCTTTCCACATGGTGGCGATCCAGTTGAAGATCTTGACCCCGGTCGGGATAGCGATCAGGTACGACATCACGCTGAAGAACGGGTCGTTCACCACTCCGGTGGTGAACATGTGGTGCGCCCACACCGCCATGGAGAGGAACGCGATGGAGAAGGTCGCGGTCACGATCTGGCGGTACCCGAAGATGGGGCGCCCGCTGAAGACCGACACCACCTCACTCATGATCCCGAAGAAGGGCAGGATGATGATGTACACCTCGGGGTGACCGAAGAACCAGAACAGGTCCTGCCAGATCACCGCGTCGCCGCCCTGCGCCGGAGCGAAGATGCTGCCGCCAAGGTGCCGGTCGATGAACAGCATCGCCAGCGCGGCGGTCAGCGGGGGGAAGGCGAACAGGATCATCGCGGAGGTCACCAGCATGTTCCAGGTGAAGATGGGCATGCGGAACATGGTCATGCCCGGGGCGCGCTTGGTGAAGATGGTGGTGATGAAGTTGACCGCGCCGAGGATGCTCGAGAACCCGACCATCCCCACCCCCAGGATCCAGAGGTCCATCCCGCTGCCCTGGGTGTAGCCGTCGGAGAGTGGCACGTACGCGGTCCACCCGTTCTGCGCCGCGCCCCCGGCCACGCCGAACCCCGAGACCACCAGGATGCCGCCGAACAGGAAGAGCCAGTAGGACAGCGCGTTCAGTCGCGGAAACGCCATGTCCGCCGCGCCCACCTGCAACGGGATGAAGTAGTTGCCAAAGCCGATGGCGACGGGCGTGGCGAAGAACAGCAGCATCAGCGTGCCGTGGATCGTGAAGAGCTGGTTGTACTGGGACGTGGTCATGAACTGGAGCCCGGGCGCCGACAGCTCGGCCCGCATGAACTCCGCCATGAGGCCCGCCAGGAGGAAGAAGACGATGGCGGTCCCCAGGTACAGGAGTCCGATCCGCTTGTGGTCGGTGGTGGTGATCCACTCGAGGAGGTCGGCGCCTGCGCGCGGACGCTCGGCGGGGACGACGTCGGTCAGCGCGGTCATGGCACGCTCCCTGGAGACGATGCGGCCACGCGCTGCGCGGCCAGCCAGGCCTGGAACTGCGGGGCCGGCATGGCCCGCACCACGAACGTCATCTGGTCGTGGTACAGCCCGCAGTACCTGGAGCACTGGCCGCTCCACGTGCCGGGTTGCTTGACCGTGAACGCGAACCGGTTGGTGACCCCCGGGATGGCGTCCCGCTTGAAGAGGAAGTCCGGCACCCAGAACGAGTGGATGACGTCGGCCGAGGTCAGCACGATCTCGGTGGTCTGCCCGGCGGGCAGGACGAGCTCGGGCACGTTCGTGCCGTCACCCGTGACGACCACGCCCTGCCCCTGGTAGGTGAACTGCCAGGACCACCGGAAGGCCAGCACGTTCACCGTCAGCGGCGGATCGCGCGGAACGGCGTCGACCGTCGAAAGGGTCATCAGGGTCAGCACCGAGAGGCCGGCCACGGTCAGGAAGGGAAGCGCGGTCCAGACAAGCTCGAGGCGGTTGTTCTCGCGCACCTGGCTGGGCAGCTCGTCGCTTCGCCTGCGGTATCGCACGACGGCGACGGTCGTGAGGATCCACACGATGGCGGCGACGACGGCTCCGGCCCAGAAGAAGACCTGGTACAGGTTGAACGTGGCCTGGCCCTGGGTGGTGGCCGCCTGCGGCATGCAGCCGCCGGCCGCCAGCGCCGCGACCAGGAGAAGCGGCGCGCCCCGGTGCAGCCGACCCGTCGTCACGCGCGTCACGGTTCGCCCACCCTGCCGGCCGCGGCGTCCACGGCCCGCTCGGGCACCTCCTCGAAACCGCCGCTGGCGTTGCGGCGCAGCGCGATGCCGCCGGGGTGGGCGATCGGCCTGCTCCCGCGGCGGAGGCGGTCCCGGGCGAGCCCGTACGTCGCGAACCAGGCGACCACGGGCAGCACGAAGATCAGGCCGCGGAACAGGACGGTGAGGGTCTCGACGGGGATCCCCAGCCACGCGCCGATGACGTCGTTCGCGCCCGCCAGCATCAGCACGACGAACATCGCGGCGATCCCCAC
>JAJYDP010000405.1 GCA_021777365.1 Chloroflexota bacterium
CTCCACGATATCCATCGCGGCCAGGGTGACGCTCCCCACGATCCGGCGAACCGCCCGCAGGAGCTCGCGGGTGAGCATCCCGCCCGGCTCGGGCGTGCCCGTGCCGGGCGCCATGCCCGGATCGATCACGTCGATGTCGATGGAGAGGTAGATCGCATCGGGCCCGTCGAGCGCCTCCGAGATCGCGTCGTCGATGACGGCGTCCGCCCCCCGCTCCTCGATCTCGCGCATGCGGTGCCAGCGCATCTGCTGTTGCTGCATCCACGCGAAGACCTCCGGGCCGGGCCAGTACCCGCGCAGCCCGACCTGCACGAAGTTGCGGCCGCTGACTGCCCCCGACTCGATCAGCCGCCGCATCGGCGTCCCGTGCCCCGCCAGAACCCCCCAGTCGTCAGGCGCGGTGTCGGCGTGCGCGTCGAAATGGACGATGCCGATCGACCCGGGCGCGCGCAGCTCCGCGATTGCGGTGGCAGACGGCCAGGTGATCGAATGATCGCCCCCGAGGATGATCGGGATCGCGCCGGTCGCGGCCACGTCACGAACCTTGCGGTAGATCATCGCGTGGCCGCGATCGAGCCAGGCCGGCACGATGTTGACATCACCGGCGTCGACCACGTCGAGCACGTCAAACGGCTCGACGTCCAGCTGGATCGAGTGCAGCGAGCCGGTGGTGTAGGTGGCCTCGCGGATCGCGCGAGGCCCGAAACGCGCCCCGGAGCGGTGGCTGACCGCGTCGTCGAACGGCGCGCCAACGATCGCGACGTCGGGCCGCCGCCGCTCGAGGTCGGCCGTGCCCGGGACGTACGGGAGCTTCGAGAAGGTGGGCATCCCCACGTACATCGGGAGGTCGAAGTCGGCGAGCGCGCCGTAGTCGCGCTCCCAGCCGTTGTCCCGGCCGATGGGCCCGGGCGAGCGATGAGCCATCTCGCGCTCCTCGCGCCATGGACGCCGCCGGTTTCCGCGCCACGGTCCGGCGGGACGCCCGCGGATTGTAGCCGCGCGGCCGCTCCCGGCACCGCACGCTCGGTCGACCACCTCAGCGCTGCACGCTCAGGCTCACCTCGACGAACGCGACCATCACCACCACGAACAGCGCGATCGGCATGCTGAAGGCGTGCTGGGTCCGCAACGCCACCAGCAGCGCGACCACCAGGGCCACCCACGCCCCGCGGCGTGCCGCTCGCATCCAGTCGCCGCGATACGCGATCCGGCGGTGCCGGCCGAACACGGCCAGCCACGCGAGTGGCACCGCCGTCACGCCGCACGCCAGGCCGATCAACCCGGCGCCGGCGAGCTGCACGCCGGCCTGGCCCAGCGGCGACACGCGCATCAGCACGATCCCGACGGCGCTCCAGCACGCCAGCGCGAGCGCGATGAGCGCGGTGGCGGCGACGCGGTCGCGGTGCTCCACCAGGTGCTCCTGTACGAGAAGTGGTCGAAGGGCTCACCGCACGGCCGGCGCCGACACGGGCGGCCCGAGTCTACCCGGGCGGGAGGTCACCCGGGCGGGACATCGGCCGGGCGCAACCGGGTGCAACGCCGCCGGGGGCCGTGTCGGCCGGAGCCGGGACGTGACGGGACCGGACGACGGCCGGACCCGTCACGCAGCGCTCGACGGACAGATCTCGCGGTACGGGCAGAACCGGCAGGAAACGGGATCCGGCCGCGCCCCGAAGTCGCCGGCGCGGATGCCTTCCGCCGCGCCGCGCGTCTTCGCGGCTGCACGGGCCAGCCGTCCGGGATCGGGCACCACCCGACCGGTGACCCCCGAGTCGAGGAAGGCGAGCTGCGTGACCGCCGGCAGGGCTCGCTCTCGAGCCTGCCATGCGAGCGCGTAGAGCGCGAGCTGGAGCGAGTCGCGGGCGCGCTCCCGGGCCCGGCTCTCGCCACGCACGTCGCTCGACTTGAAGTCCGTGATCACGACGCCCTCGGGCCCCTCGTCGATCCGGTCGAAGCGCCCCTGGAGGCGTATCCCGTCGAGCGTGACCGTGAACGGCTCCTCGATCGCGAGGGGTCGGAGCGGCGACACGAGCGCGCTCCCGCGGAACCGGACGAGGGCCTCACGGCCGGCCCGCAGCCGCGCCTCCTCGTGCTCCCTGGAGAGGAACCCCAGGCCGGACCACGACCGGGTGAATACCTGGAGCAGCCCCTCCTCCGAGAGCGGCCGGCCCTGCAGCTGGCTGCGACCGAAGGCCGCGACCGCCTCGTGGAGCGCGATCCCGTAGGTGATCGCGTGGTGCGGGGGGCTGGGCAACCGAAGCAGGTGGCGGTACCGGTACCGGGCCGGACAGGACAGGTAGTCGTCGAGCTGCGTGAAGCTCAGGCCACCACCCGGCATCCCGGCGGGCGACGGAGCCGTGGGCACCGGGTCGGCCGGCCGGTGACGCTCCAACGCGCGCGCGTCCCGCGTCGTCTCGATGACAGCCGCCGGTTGGTCCAGCGCTTCCGCGACGAACGGCGACACCTGGCGGACCCGCCGGCCGCCCGTGTCGGCGGCGCTGGTCAGGATCAGCTCGTCACGGGCCCGAGTCATGGCCACGTAGCACAGCCGGCGTTCCTCGGCGAGATCGTCGGCGGTGTCGAGGCCCGTCGAGGCGTCCAGTCCGCCGGGTAGCGCGAGCGCCTCGCGGCGGGCCCGCATGGGGAAGCGGCCGTCGGCGAGGCCGGCCACGAACACGGTGCGGAACTCGAGCCCCTTGGCCTTGTGCACGGTCAGCACGGAGACGGCGTCGGGGTCGTCGCCGGGAGCGACGCCAGGGTCGTCCCCGGCCTCCGCGAGGGTGCGCAGGTGCGGGACCAGGAACGGGATCCGGGGGTCCGGCAGCAGGTCCGACTGACGGCGCACGACCTCGAAGAAGCGGGCCACGTCGAGGACCGCCTGCTCGACCTCCGGTCCACCCGCCACCAGGGACGCCAGGGTGCCGGTTCGGCGCAGGAAGTCGTACAGGACCTCCCCCGCCGCGTGCTCGTGGGACAGCGCGACCGCCGCGGTGAGGTCCTCGACCAGCCGCCGGGTCCCGGCGCGGGTCTCCTCCGACAGTCCCGGGCTCCGCCCGTCGGCGGCCTCCTGCAGCACCGCCCAGAGCGACCGGTTCGTTCGCCGTGCCGCCTCGACGAGCCGGGTCAGCTCCATGCCGCCCAGGCGGTACGGATCTTCGGTGGCGAGGGCGTAGACGTCGACCGTCGAGTCCGGGTTCGCGACCGCGCGCAGGAACGCCAGCAGCCGCCGAACCTGCGCGCGGGCGTAGAGACGCGATGCGCCGCTGAAGCGCCAGGGGACGTCGCGGAGGTTCAGCGCCCGAAGCACCGGATCCGCGTCCGCGTTGGTGCGCACGAGCACCGCAATCTCGCCCGGCCGAACGCCGGCCTGCAGGTGCCGAGCGATCTCCTCGGCCACGAAGTCGGCCTCGTCGCTCGCGGTGGCAAAGGCGCGATGCCGGACCGGCAGCGGACGCCGGGCCCGGCGGACGGCCACCAGCCGTTTGTCGATCCCCTCCCGCACCTCGAGGCGCACCGGGTCGTTGTGGCGGATCAGGCGGCGTGCGGCATCGAGGATGGGCGCCCGGGACCGGTGGTTGCGGCGCAGCACGATCGCCCGCGCCGAGAAGCGCTCCCGGAATTCCAGGATGTTGCGGACCGCCGCGCCGCGGAACGCGTAGATGGCCTGGTCGTCATCGCCGACCACCGTCAGGTTGCCGCGCGTGCCGGCCAGCAGCGCAAGCAGCTCGAGCTGGGATCGGTTGGTGTCCTGGAACTCGTCGACTAGGACGTACCGGAACCGCCGGTGCAGCCGCTCGCGCGCCGACGGATGGTCCCGCAGCAGGCGGAGGGCCAGGTGCACCTGGTCCCCGAAGTCCAGGCAGCCGGCCGCGGCCAGCATCTGCTGGTAACGCCCGTACGCCCGAGCCACCTCGAGGTGCGCCTCCGCCTCCTCGACCGCCGCCCGGGTTGACGACGCCGCCTCGTCGGGCACCGCCGTACCCCCCGCCGCGACCGCGTCCAGCGAGGCCTGCGCCGCCGCGGCCATCGCCTGCGCATGGTCCAGGTACGTGACCGGGTCGACGTCCTCGTCCTTGGCACGGCTGAAGAGCCCCGCCAGCGCGTCCAGGAAGCGCGTGGGGTCGCCCAGCGGCCGGTACCGGTCGAGCCCGAGCTCGAACAGGCGCTCGCGCAGGAAGACGACGGTCTCGGCGCGGGTGAGCACGCGCGGGTCCGAGGGCAGCCCAAGCTCGAAGGCGAACTCGCGAACCAGGCGGTCACCGAAGGCGTGGAAGGTGTGGATCGCGGTGTCCACGTAGCCATACGGGACCAGCTCATCCACCCGGGCCTGCATCTCGTCGGCCGCGCGGTCCGTGAAGGTGAGGGCCAGAATCTCGGAGGGGCGAGCCCGGCGCGTGGCGATGAGCCACGCGATCCGCCGCGTGATGACGCGCGTCTTGCCGGTGCCCGCTCCCGCGACGATCAGCAGGGGACCCTCTCCGTGCGTGACCGCCCGACGCTGCGCTCCGTCCAGGTCGCGCAGCAGCGCAGCGGCGGCAGCGGCAGCGGGCTCGGCGACCGAGGCGGGCAGGTCCGCGGGCGGGGTGGGCGTCAAGAGATCGATCACCCGCACACCCTGCCACGCGGTCGTGCCACCTTGTGCGTCACGGGCTCCCGACCGGGAATGCTATCCTTGCCGCCCGGGCGGCAAGCCTCCGCCCCACCGATCCGATCGCACGAGGTTCCCCCGCGCCATGAGCAAGCGCTCGCGCGCCACTCGGTCCACGAGACGCCCGCGGCCCCAGGCCCCGGCACCTGCACAGCGCGCCACCGCCCCGACCCAGCGCGCGACCGCCCCGGCAGAAAGCCCGACAGCGGTCGCAACGGCCCCCGTCGCGTCCGCTGTCGCGACCCCCGAGCCGCGCTCCGCCCCCACGCGTCCGCAGGTACGCGCGAACGGCAAGCCGGGCGGGCTGCTGGCGCAGCGGGCGGCGACCGAGTACGTGTACGTGGCACAGGACCTCCGGCGGATCGGGACGTTCGCGGCCGCCGCCGCCGTGGTCATGGCCCTCGTCTGGCTGCTCGTCGACTTCGCCCACGTCGTCGTGCTCTGACCGGCCGCTGACCTGGCACCCGGTTCCCTGACCGAGCGCGGCGGCGAGGCCATGGGTCCCCGCCCTCGTGCCGGAACGGCGG
>JAJYDP010000406.1 GCA_021777365.1 Chloroflexota bacterium
TGCGGCGCGCTGGCGCGCGGCGGCGGCCGCGGCCGTCGCCGGGGTGGCGCTGCTCGCCCCGGCTCTGGCCTCCTCGACGCCACCCGCGCACCAGGGGCCAGGTCCCCGGCGCGCCCGGGCCCAGACGCCCGCCGCCGTGCACCTGGCGTGGCACGCTCTCGGCCCCGCGCAGATCGGGACCAGCCTGCCCGGCGCCGGGAAGGTCGCGGCCCTCGCCGTCGACCTGGCCAACCCCCAGATCCTCTACACCGGATCCGGGGTGGGCTCGGGCTTCCAGGGCCCCTTCGGCGAGGGCGGCGCCTTCGCCTCCACAACGGGCGGGGCGACCTGGCGACGCATCGACACCGGGCTGAGCGACCCGATGGTCGGCTCGTTGTGGACCGACCAGCGCAACCCGCGGGTGGTGGTGGCCGGGACCTGGTCGGCGGGGATCTTCCGGTCGACCAACGCCGGCGCCGCCTGGCACCGGGTCTACGCCACGAGCCAGGTGTCCAGCCTGGTCAGCTCGGGCGCCTGGCTCTACGCCGCGACGGCCTCGGGCGTCGTGGCCTCCTCCACCGAGGGCGCGACGTGGGTGCCGGTCGTGAAGACGCCGAGCCCGGTCGGCGCCCTGGCCGCCAGCGGCTCGACCCTGTACGCCGGGCTCGACAACGGCGAGATCCTGGTGCGCGCGACCGCGTCGTCGCCCTGGCGCGTGTCATACCGCGCGCCGAGCGCCCAGATGGTCTGGTCCCTGGCGGCCGATCCGGTCCAGGCTGGTGTCGCCTACGCCGTCGAGTGGTCGATGTCGGGCTCCACCACGCTGCTCGCCACCACCACGGGGGGCGCGACCTGGTCACCCCGCGCCCTCGGCCCCAGCTGCGGGTTCCGGGCCCAGGCCGTCGGCACCGGTCCCAGCGTGCTGGCCGTGGCCGGCGAGGGGGGCAGCTGCGTCTCGCGCGACGGCGGGGCGACCTGGACCGCCCTCGGGGGCGCCTGGGACAACCGGGTCGTCGTGGTGGGCAAGGGCGCGACCTACCTGCTCGGCAGCGACCAGGGACTCTTCATCACCTACGACGGCGGGGCGACCTGGCACAGCGCCAACGGGGGCGTCGACAGCTCGCTGGACACCTCGGTCAGCGTCGCCGGCGCGACGATCCTGGTGGGGGTCCAGGACTACTCGGCCCTGGCGAGCTTCGACGGGGGCGCGACCTGGACCTCGATCGCGGCGACCGGGGAGGACGGCGTCGTCGCCTTCAACCCGGCGCGGCCCGCCGAGGCCCTGGCCTGCACCTCGGGCGGGCTGGCGATCTCCAGCGACGGGGGCCACACCTTCGCGCCCGCCGCCGGGCTGCCCGCGGGGCCCTGTGACAACGCCATCACCGGGGCGGCCGGGCAGCTCGCCTTCGACCCCGCGAGCCCGAGCACGCTCTACCAGGCCAGCAGCAGCGGGGTCGAAGTGAGCACCGACGGGGGCGCGACGTGGCAGCGCACCTCCTGGCCCCTCGCGGCCCAGGCCGTAGCCGTCGACCCCACCAACGCGCGCCACATCCTGGTCAGCGCCTGCTGCCAGGCCGCCGACACCCTCTGGATCACCACCGACGGCGGGGGCACGTGGCACGCGACCAGCGGGCCACCGGGCGCTGGCCCGATCGTGACGCTGGCCTTCGACCCCCAAGATCCCCGCATTGTCCTGGCGGGAACCGAGGGCTCCCCGGCTTTCGGCGGGGGGATCCTGCGCAGCACCGACGGGGGAGCCCACTGGAGCCTGGACAACGCGGGGATCAACTAGGGCATCTCCACCCTCTACGGGTTCAGCTCCCAGGTGTCCTTCGCGCCGGGCTCTTCGGTGGCGGCCGCGGCCACCAGCGCCGGCCTCTACCTGAGCCGAGGCGGGTCGCGCTGGGTGCGCGCGCAGTCGGGCATCACGCCCTCGCTGGTCACGGACGTCACCTTCGCGCCGGGTCGCATCGTCGTGTCGACCTTCGGCGAGGGCGTCCTCGCGGCGCCCTTCCACCCGGCCGCGCTGGCCGCGGCGCTGGCCCCGCGGGCGAGGGCGACCGTCCCGGGGCGCTCGCGTCGCCGGTAGCGGTGCTGCGCACCGGGCTCGCGCACCGAGCCCGACGTGCGGCGCCGGCCACCCGGGACCGGCGCCGCCACCCATCAAGCCAGGGGCAGCCCGTTCTTGTCGCGGACGCTGCGCGTGGCGAACAAGATCACGTCGATGAGCCACCAGACGCCGAGCCCGCCGAAGGTGAGCAGCTTGCCGATCCCGAGGCCCGCCTGGCCCAGGTAGAAGCGATCCACTCCCAAGCTGCCGAGCAGGATCGAGAGGATGAGGGCCGTCACCCACTCCTTGTCCGAGAAGAGCCCGGGGACCTGCTTGGCCGCAATCAGCATGTGGTTGGTGGGGTCGACCACCATGGTGTCGGGGCGCACGCGACGATCGCGGACCCAGCCCTGCAGGGTGGCAAAGTCGGCGCTGACGTCCGTCTGCCCGGGGATGCGCACAATCCACTGTCCCAGGGCCACGGGGCGCGCGCTGCTCGGGGGCGCCGCTGCGGCCCCCACCGCCGCCCCGCACGACGCGCAGAAGTCCGCGCCCGGCGCCAGCGCGGCGCCGCAGCGAGCACAGGCCGCCGAGCTCGCCGCGGCGGGTGCCGCGGCGGGTGCCGCGTCTCCGCCGGTCGCCGAGGGATCCGCGGCGCTCGCCGCCGGGGCGGTGCTCGCCGTCGCGCTCCCGCACTGATCGCAGAAGGCCGCTCCGTCTTTCAGTGATGCCTGGCACTGCTCACAGATCACCACGGTGACCCTCCTCTGCTCGAGGCCGGCACTTCCGGCCACGGTCTCCTGGCCCGCCGCGCACGCCCGTCGCGCCCCGACCTCGGTGGGCAACGGGGCACCCGCGCACGCGGTGCCGACTCAGTGCTTGGCCACGAGGGGCTGGTCCAGTGGTCCCCCCGCGTGACCCGGGCGGCTCACGATCGCCACCACCAGCAACAGCGCGTTGGCCACGAACGTGACGAAGGGCCCGACGAACGCGAAGAGCGAGAAGCTGTCGATCAGCGTCCATCCGATCCGCACCACGGTGAGGAAGGCGGCAAAGCCGGTGACGGCCAGCGTGATCATGGGCAGGGGCAGTTTTTCCGTCACCGAGGGTGCGAACGCGTCGAGGGCCGTCACGACGATGAAGGCGAACAAGATCAGCTGCTCGAGGGTCAGCAGGTAGCTGATGGACACGCCCGACAGCGAGAAGTAGAAGGCGCTCACCCAGGGCAAGTTCACCCCAATGATGGCCAGGATCGCGCCACCGACCAGGGCCACGTGCTTCCAGCGCACGCCGGCCACGTCCAGGCTCACGCTGACCGCCGTGCTCGAGGGAGCCGGCGACGGGCCTCCGGGACCCGGCGTCACCGGGGCGGCCATCGCCAGTGGCGATCCACACGAGATGCAGAACCTCGCTCCGTCGCCATTGTCCCCGCCACAAGTGCTGCAGAACATTGCACACCTCACCTTTTCTTCGGCGACGACTGACGACACCGTTAGTCGACGCGAGAGACCGACAACGCGCGCCCGACCCGAGAGGTGCAAACCCTCGCCCCGTCGCCGCGCCACGCACGCGCCCCCGCCCCGAGCATTAACGCACTGTAGAGGTTCCCCACTACTGCGTCAATTACCTGCGTACCGCGGGGACACCGACATCGCCGGAGCGGGGGGCGTGACGAGACGACGGCGCCCCCCGCAGTGTCGCCGCGGCCGCGGCGCACCGAGTCCGCATCATCGCCGCGCTCTGGCCGGCCACGACACGGCCCCGCGAGGCGCCCCTCGCCCCGCTGCTGCGCGACGTCCGTACCCGGTCGAGGCATGATGCAGCGCCGCGGCCAACAGCGCGATGGTCGCCATCCGCGTGACCATGCCCCTGGCCCCCAGCACGCTGCCGGGCACCGAAGGCGCCGCCGCGGCGGTCCCGGGTCGCACTCCCACGGTCACCGCAGCCGCCCTAGCGCCGGCAGCGACAATCACGCACAGGGGGCCCGTTCCACCCCCGCGTACGCGCCCACACCGCCTGGCTCGCACCCTCTAGCTCGGCCAGTCTTTCGGGAGAGTAGTGCGCACTCCGGGAGCCGACAAGCACCTGATTCCCGGCGCCTCCCGGGCGCTTGATACACCCGTTCCGGGCGGCTCGGGCCCTCAGCGCGTCCCGGTCGGCGTCCAGCACTGCGCGCTCGAGCCGGTGCTGAGGATGTAGACCGACTCGCTGAAGTCACCGCGGTTGTTCCACGCGTTGATCGTGACCGGGGAGCCGTCCAGGGCGAACGTCGTCGTCGTCACGACGTTGGCGTTGAAGGTGGAGGTCTGCACCGGCGTGCGCGACTGCAGCACCGCGAGCGTGTCCACGCTGGTGTCGCCGATGTCGCCGGGCGGGTTGTCCGTGCCCAAGTAGGTCAGGGTCATCGAGCGGCACGTGGTCGGCGAGGCGAACTGGGCGCTGCTCGGGTGGGCCGCCCCCCGGGCCGCGCTCAGCTGGCAGAAGGCGCTGAAGGAGTGCTGCCCGTTCGAAACGGTCATGGTGGCGTCCCCGCAGCCGAACTCGGCGTATAAGAAGGCGTCGGCGCTGACGGTGCCGTAGGCGAGGAGGCTGCGCGGGGCGCTGACGGCCAGCGTGCGGCCCCCCGCCACCACCAGCGCGCGCAGGCCGTAGTGGCCGAGCACCCCGGCCCGCAGATGCACGGCGTGGCAGCCGGCTCCCCGGCCCAGCACGAAGCGGGCGGCCAGAGCCCACGTCAGGCCCCCGGACCCGACGGTCTCCACCTCGCCGAACGCGCGCCCCGGCCCGGCCGCCCAGCAGACAGTGGCGACGAAGGGCCGGTTGGCCGTCACGGTCGCGGGCGCCGAGACACGGGCTTGCGTGCGGCCCGCGGCGGACGCCGGCAGGGCCGGCAGCACCGCCGCGGCGACCAGCGCCGTGGAGATGGCCCATCCAGCACGCCGCCCTGCTCGCCTCGATGCTCTCACTTTGACTCCCTTCGTCACGTGGGTCCTAGCACAGCGGAACGGCGGTGTCCACGAAGGGCGTGCCCGCCACGGGGCCCGACGTGGCGCCGTCGTTGTAGAAGGGGTCGGCCGAGGCCCAGTAGGCATTGCTCCACGGGCTCGACGCGATCTTGTACCACCAGGCGTTGCCGTCAGGAA
>JAJYDP010000407.1 GCA_021777365.1 Chloroflexota bacterium
CGGGTCGAAGCCGACGCCGTCGTCCCGGATCACCAGGTGCACGGTCTTCGCGTCGACCGCGAGGTGCACGGCGATGTGGGTGGCATGCGCGTGCCGGCTCGCGTTCGACACCGCTTCGCGGGCCAGTAGCAACAACTCGCGGCGCGGCCCGTCGGGAAGGCAGACAGGCTCGCACGTGGCGACCTCGACGGTGACGGCGATGCCGGCGGAGGCCGCCTCCGCAGCCAGCGCATCGAGCCCGGCGCCGAGATCCGGGACCGTCGGGTCGCGACGCTCGAGCATGTGGATGTAGGCGCGGAGATCGTCGATCACGCGGTCGATCGCCTCACGCGAACGACGCAGCGGCTCGCGGACCGGTCCCGGCGTGGAGCCGCAACGGGCGGCGGCCTCCAGGCAGAGGCCCGCACCGTAGAGCGACTGGAGGGCGTTGTCGTGCAGCTCCATGGTGATACGCCGGCGCTCGCAGCGGGCGCCTTCCTCGAATGCCGACGTCTCGACACCGGGGCGGAGATGGTTGAGCATAACCCCCACGGCAGCCGCCAGGAGCCCGGCCTGCCCCAGCGCCCGGGTGCCGGGGTGAGAGCCGTCTGGCAGCTCGGTCAGCAGCATGCAGCCCTCGGTGCCTCGCAGGTTCACGAGGGGGATCGCGTCGATCCAGCACACGGGCGGATCCGCCGGCGCCAGCCCGAGCCACGCCGCCGGCAAAGGCACCGCCGGAGCGCTCCACTCGCCATCAGCGAACAGGCGGAGCAGGGCGTCGGTGCGTTCCATCGGGCCGGCGCTGGACGACGCGACGCGGACGTCGTCGAGATCCATCCGGATCAGTGCGACGGCGGCGCGGCACCCGACGATGCGGGCCGTAACGGAGGCGGTCCTCGCCGCAAGGTCGCCGAACGATCGAGACGCGCCCAGCTCCCGGATCGCCGATGCCATCCGGGAGAAGTCGGCGCTCCCCCTCGGGGACCGCGGTGGACGCCTTGCCGACACGCAGGCCTCCCTATGTGGCAGCACGCATGTATGTTTGTCTTCGGCTCATCCGGGCCAACAGGACCGGATGGCACGCGCGGCATCGCCATCCGGGCGAGCCGCCAGGCGTAGGCTGGTCACGCCTGATTGCTGACGTTCGTGCGCCGACAGACCCCCAAACATTGCACAGGAGGCTTCGCACGTGGATCTGGACGCCTGTTTTGCGCTGGTCGACGAGGTTGGTCGAGCGGCTGGGGCGCGGACGGTCGAACGCCCATCGAGCGAGGAGACCGTCGTTGTCCTTGACCTTGCGCGGGCTGTGGCACACGGCGTCGAACGCAAGGCGGCGCCGCTGGTGGCCTTCGCCACCGGGCGCGCATTGGCCGAGCTGGGCGCGATGGATCGCATCGCGTTGATGCGGCAGATCACGGCCCGACTTGACGCCGCAGAGGCAACGACGACCGAGTAGGCCGCCCCGAGCCCGACGCTGCCCCCGTTGCGCCCACAGTTGTTGCGCCCACGGTCGGCGCCCCCGGAAACCACGGCCTGTGCCGGCCGCATCGCTGAGCGGTGCGGCCGCCGACGCCCGTGAGAGACCGGCGACGCTCATCCGGTGACCGCTCGAAACACGCAACCGCACCTCCCGGGACCCACTGACCAGCCTGTCACTGCTCACGCGTTCACCGCAACAACCGCAGTCCGGGAGAACCGGTAGGATGCGCCAGTGACCGTTGACCGATTCGCGGCGCTGGCCGATCCCAATCGGCGGCGCGTGCTGGGGGCCCTGGCGGCCACCAGGGGAGCCGGGGCGACGGCGGGCGAGCTGGCCGCCCAGCTCGGCCTCGGGCGTTCGCTCGTCTCGTACCACCTGGCACAGCTGGTCGCCGCCGGGCTGGCGTCCGCCTCGCCCGATCGGCACGATCGCCGCCGCCGCCTCTATCGCACACCAGTTCCGGTCGCGTCACGCCACCCGCCGGCCGGCCCCCACGCGCCGGACCGCGTCCGCCCGATCCGTCCGCTCGTTCCGCCGGATGAGTTGCCGCAGCCGGCTGCGGGCCCCAGGGCCATCATGGCCGGCGGGATCCAGCCCAATCTCGGCCAGGCCCTGCCCGCGCCGCTGCGGGACGCGCTGGCCCGGTTCATGCGGCCGCGCCGGCTGGCCGCAGGGGAGCTGCTCTTCTGGCAGGGCGAACCCGCCGGCGGCATCGCGTTCGTCGAGTCCGGGGCGATCCGGCTGTACGTGGCCGACGAGGAGGGGCGGGAGCAGACGCTGCAGGTGGTCCGGGCAGGGGCCTCGTTCAATGAGGTGCCCTTCTTCGATCGCGGGCCCGAGCCGGTGAGCGCGCAGGCCGTCGAGGACTCGTCCGTGCTGGTGCTGCCCCTGGAACGGCGCGACGAGATTCTGCGAGAGATCCCCGGGCTCGCGATCGCCGCGTCGGCGAGCTTCGCCTTCCGACTGCGCCAGACGATCGCCCTGGTGGAGGATCTCTCGTTCCGCCAGGTGGCGGGCCGCGTGGGGCGGGTCCTGCTGCAGGCGGTCGAGCCGCACGCGGGGGTCGGGGCAGGATCGGGCGGGTTGGCGCTCACCCAGCGCGAGATCGCCGAGATGGTGGGGTCGAGCCGGGAGGTCGTGGCGCGCACGCTGCGGCAGCTCGAGCGGGAGGGGCTCATCCGGATCGCGCGGGGCCGCATCGTGCTGCTCGACCGCGACGGGCTCGCCGGCCGGGGCTGACCGAGGCGCTCGCACCGAAGTCACAGCGTGTCGGGTGGACCCCGCGCCACCCTGTCGCCGTGATGCTGAGTGCCCTTGGACCGGCCGCCCTGGCCCCCCTCCCCTCGCCTCCCCGGGTCGATCTCGCCCGCTGCGTGCTGTGCGGCGCATGCGTGGTCGCCTGCCCGGAGGGGGCGATGGGGATTGCGCCGGACGCGTTCGGCGAGGCCGCGGTGGTCTGGGTCGACGACGCGCGCTGCACCCGCTGTGGCACGTGCGAGGACGCCTGCCCCGAGTCTGCTATCGAGTGTTCGTACCAGGTGGTTCTGGAGGAAGGAAGACGGATATGACCGAGCCGCAGCACGCGCTCAGCCCGCGGGGGGCCGACCCGGCGCTCGTGCGCGAGATCCGCGCCTCGGAGATCGACGTGCGCGTGCGCCACGAGACGATCCTGGGCGCGGTGGACGCGCTCTCCCCGGGCGAGGCGCTGCGGCTCCACGTCGACCACGAGCCGAAGCCGCTCTTCTACCTGCTGCAGGCCGAGCGGCCTGGCGTCGTCGCCTGGGAGCCCGAGACCGAGGGGCCGCGGGACTGGGTCGTGCTCCTGCGGCGCCTGGCCGGTGACGGCCCTGGCCGGTGACGGCTGCTGCTGATGGCGGCTCGGAGACCGGGCCACGGCGGCGGCGACGCGGGGCAGGCATCGCCGGCGCCGGCAGTGCGCCACGGCCGCGAGCTGTGCCCGCCGTTTCTGGCCGTCAGTCTCGTGCCGGCCCTGGCCGCCCGCCTCGTGCTCGGTAGATGCGTGGAGCCCTCGAGTACCGGGCACGCTGGCGAGGGACGCCGGCGCCGGGGGACCCGGGAGCCGTGGGCGCTCTGGGGAATCGGCTGCCTGCAGCTGTCCGCCTTGCTGATCGTCACGCTGGCCCGCCGCATCACCACGGGATCGCGGTGACGGTGCCGCAGCAACCGCCCGCGACGCGGTCGGGGGCCCGGGTGAGGGTCACCCGCCGATCGCGATCCGCTCCAGCACGACCGGACGCGGCGCGGGCGCGGCGTCGGTGAGGGTGATGGCGGAGCGCAGCTCGGCGGCCGCCCGGTCGGCGCTGGCCTGGTCCCGTGCGTGGACCATGCAGAGGGGTCGATCGGGGCCCACCGCGGCGCCGATCGGCGTGACCTCGGTGAGGCCCACCGCGTGGTCGATCGCCTGGCCCGGGTCGGTGCGCCCGCCGCCCAGGCCGACGACCGCCAGGCCGACCCGCCGTACGTCCACTGCGCTCACGATCCCCGCCCGGTCCGCCAGGACCGCCAGCTGGACCGGTGCCGCCGGCAGATACGCGTCCGGCCGTTCGAGGAGATCCGCCGGACCTCCCAGCGCGGCGACCATCCGCGCGAACCGCTCCGCCGCCGCCCCGCTCGCGAGAGCCCGTTCGCAGGCAGCCCGAGCGGCAACGGGGTCGGGGTACAGCCCGCCGGTGACCAGCAGCTCGGCCGAGAGCGCCAGCGTGACCTCGTGCAGGCGGGGCTCGCGCGGGCCGGCGCCGGCAAGGTAGGCCAGGGCCTCCCGGACCTCGACGGCGTTGCCCGCGGTCGTACCCAGGACCTCGTGCATGTCGGTGAGCAGCGCGCTCGTCGCGCAGCCGGCCCCGCCCGCGACCTCCACGATGCTGCGGGCAAGCGCCCGGGCGTCATCGATCGAGGCCATGAACGCCCCGCTGCCGTACGTGACATCGAGCACCAGCCCGCGCAGGCCCGCCGCCAGCTTCTTCGAGAGGATCGAGGCGGTGATGAGGGGGATTGACTCGACCGTGGCGGTGACGTCCCGGATGGCGTAGAGCCGGCGGTCCGCGGGCGCGAGGTCGGCGGTCTGGCCCACGATCGCGCAGCCCACCTCGCGGACGGTGCGCTGCAGCAGCCCGAGGTCCGGCGCGGTGACGTAGCCGGGGATGCTGTCCATCTTGTCGAGGGTGCCGCCGGTGTGCCCCAGGCCGCGCCCCGAGATCATGGGCACCGCGCCGCCGCAGGCGGCCACCAGCGGGGCGAGCATGAGTGACACCTTGTCGCCCACCCCGCCCGTGGAGTGCTTGTCGAGCGGCGGGCCGGGCAGGTCGAGCGCCGACCAGTCGAGGACCGTCCCGGAATCGCGCATCGCCTGCGTGAGGGCGATCGTCTCGCTGCGCGTCATGCCCCGCCAGAAGACGGCCATCGCGAACGCCGCCGCCTGACCATCCCCCACGGAGCCCTCCACCAGGCCAGCGATGAAGGCCGCGATCTCCGCGTCCGAGAGGGCTCGACCGTCGCGCTTGGCGCGGATGATCTCCTGGGGCAGCATCGGCTGAGGGTACACCGACCCAGCCATATCTCCGGAGCCGCCCGCGAGGCCATCGGGGGCGCCAGGCCGCATGATCGACATGTTCCTCGCTACACTGCCGGGCCGGGTCCATGCCCGGTGACGGCAGCGTCTTGCGGTGGGATCTGCGCAGAGGAGAAGCGAAAC
>JAJYDP010000408.1 GCA_021777365.1 Chloroflexota bacterium
CAGCCGGGCGCCATCATGTGTTCAGGGGACCCATGTACGCAGTCATCGAGACGGGCGGGAAGCAGTACCGCGTCGAAGTCGGCAGCGAGATCGAAGTCGAATACCTGGACGCGGAGCCCGGCCAGACGCTCGAGCTGGACCGCGTCCTGCTCGTGGCCGACGGCGACGCCACGGCGATCGGCCGCCCGCTCGTCGATGAGGCGCACGTCAGCGCGAGCGTGGTCCGACAGGATCGCGGCGACAAGGTCGTGGTGTTCAAGTACCGGCCCAAGGCCCGCAGCCGGGTGAAGCACGGGCACCGGCAGGAGCTGACCGTCCTGCGCGTCGCCGATATCGTCCACGGCTCCCGCAGCGCGCTCAAGCTCGCCGAGGCGGCGAAGACCGAACGGGAGCGCCTGGAGGCGGCCGCGGCCGAGGAGGCCGCAGAACGCGCCGCCGCCGACAAGGCGCTGGCCGAGAAGCTCGCGAGCGCCCAGGCACCATCGACCGCGACGGGCGAGGCCCCGACGGGCGAGGCCCCGACGGCGACGTCCGGCCGGCGGGGAGCCGCGAAGCCCGCGGCCGAGCACGCAAAGCCGGCGGCCAGGCCGCGGGTCCGCGCCCCGCGCACCCAGGCACCCGCGCCCGAAGGCGAGGCGAAGCCGAAGTCCCGGGGAACCAGGAAGGACGCGTAGCCGATGGCACACAAGAAGGCAGGGTCGAGCTCCAAGAACGGCCGCGACAGCGTCGGCCAGCGGCTCGGCGTCAAGGTCGGCGACGGTCAGCTCGTCCCCGCCGGCTCGATCATCGTCCGCCAGCGGGGTATGACGTTCCTCGCCGGCGACGGAGCCGGGCTCGGGCGCGACTTCACCGTCTTCGCGACGGTCACCGGCCGCGTGAAGTTCGAGCACGAGACCCGCGAGAAGAAGCGCATCCGCGTGATCGCCGAGGCGGCCCCCGCCGCGCAGGCCTGACCGCGCCAGTCGCCGGGACCACCGCCGGGCATGCCCGGACGGAAGGCCCGACAGGAGTCGATCGTGAAAGACGGGATCCATCCCAAGTACTTCCAGGCGGAGGCCCACTGCGGCGCCTGCGGCCGGACGTTCACCGTGGGCTCCACGCGCCCCACGCTGCGCGTCGACGTCTGCGCGCAGTGCCACCCGTTCTTCACCGGGAAGCAGACCATCGTCGACACCGCGGGCCAGGTGGAGCGGTTCCAGAAGCGCCTCGAGCGCTCGCTCCGGTCCTGACGCCACGACCTCGACACGCCCGAGGGAACTCGGCAGCGGCGGGCCCGGCAGGGTCCGCCGTTCTGTTTCGGCCCGACGGGCCCTTGCGCCGGTAGACTGAGGCCCTCCCGATGGCACGCTTCAACTACGGGGGCCAGGCCCTCATCGAGGGTGTCCTGATGCGCGGTCGCGACGCGATCGCGGTTGCCGTGCGGCATCCGGACGGGGACGTGGTCTGGGAGGCCGAGCAGCTCTCCGACTCGATCGTCCACCGCCACCGCGCGGCCGGCTGGCCGTTCGTCCGCGGGCTGGTCGTGCTCTACGAGACGCTCGTGGTCGGCACGAAGTGGCTGACCCGCTCCGCGGCGATCTCCGCGGCGGGGGAGGGCGTCGAGCTCGGCGGCGGGGTCGTGGCCCTGACGCTCACGATCTCGCTGGTCTTCGGGATCGCGCTCTTCTTCGTGCTGCCGCTCTTCCTGACGCAGGTCGCGGCATCGGCGGCCACAGGGGTCGGGACGCTCGGGAAGAACCTCCTGGAGGGCGTGATCCGCCTGGTGGTGTTCGTGGCCTACCTGCTGCTGATCAGCCGTTCCGGCGAGATCCGCCGGGTGTTCCAGTACCACGGCGCCGAGCACATGTCGATCCACGCGCTCGAGCACGGCGATCCGCTGACGCCCGAGAAGATCCGCCAGTACCCCACCGCCCACCAGCGCTGCGGCACCGAGTTTCTGCTGGTGGTCGTGATCGTCAGCATCCTGGCGTTCAGCCTGCTCGCCGGGCAGGGGCTCGTGGTGGCCATCCTCGGGCGCCTCGCGCTGATCCCGGTGATCGTGGCTGTCAGCTACGAGGTCCTGCGATGGGGCGCGAAGCACCGGTCGCAGCCGCTGGTCCGCTGGATCTTCATGCCGGGCATCTGGCTGCAGTCGATCACCACCCGCCAGCCCGACGACTCGATGATCGAGGTCGCCATCGTGTCGCTGCAGGAGGCGCTGCGGGCCGACGGAGAGGCGATCCCGGAGGGCAGCGTGCACCCGGCGCGCCGGACCATGGCCCAGGCGAACGCCGAGACTCGGGCGGCGCGCGAGGCCGCCGAGCGCGAGGCATCGCTGGTGGCGGCCGGCGTTCCGCGCCGCGAGCTACCGCCCGGCGCCGGTGCCGCCCAACGCCGCGAGCCGCCGCTCCCGGCCGCCACGCTGCCGGTGCCTCCCGGCCGTGACCCCGAGCAGCTCGACGAGGAGCCACTGGCGTGAGCCTCGAGGAGCGGCTGGTCGAGCTGTCCGCGCAGGCCCGGCACCTGCAGGAGGAGCTCGCACGCCCCGAGGTTGCCGGGGACCCGGACGCGCTGAAGCGGATCGGCAAGGAGCTGGCGCGCACCGAGCCGATCGTCGGCGCCTGGGATCGCCTCCAGGCCACGCGGCTCGAGCTGGCCGGCGCGCGGACCATGCGCGACGAGGAGCAGGATCCCGAGATGCGCGAGATGGCGCGGGACGAGACCCACCGGCTCGAGGCCGAAGAGGAGCGCATGCTCGACGAGCTCAGGGTGCTCCTGCTCCCCCGCGACCCGCTCGACGAGCGCGACGTGATCGTGGAGCTCCGGGCCGGCACCGGGGGCGAGGAGGCCGCCCTCTTCGCGGCCGAGCTGTTCCGCATGTACGTGCGCTATGCCGAGCGCCACCGCTGGGGTGTGGAGGTGCTCACGACCAACGAGACCGGGATCGGCGGGCTGCGGGAGGTGATCTTCGAGGTCCATGGGGATGGCGCGTACAGCCGGCTCAAGTTCGAGGGCGGCGTCCACCGCGTGCAGCGCGTCCCCGAGACCGAGTCGTCGGGGCGCATCCACACCTCGACCGCGACCGTGGCCGTGCTGCCGGAGGCCGACGAGGTCGACGTCGAGATCGACGAGCGGGACCTGCGGATCGACGTCTACCGCTCGACAGGGCCGGGCGGCCAGAGCGTCAACACCACCGACTCGGCGGTCCGGATCACGCACCTCCCCAGCGGGCTGGTGGTGGCGATCCAGGACGAGAAGAGCCAGCACAAGAACAAGGCCAAGGCGATGGCGGTGCTCCGCTCGCGGCTCCTCGAGATCGAGCAGCGCAAGGCGCACGAGGCCGAGGCGGCGAAGCGGCGGAGCATGGTCGGGTCGGGCGAGCGCTCCGAGAAGATCCGGACGTACAACTTCCCGCAGGACCGGGTCACCGATCACCGGGTGGGGATGGACCTGCACAACCTGCCCGGCGTCCTGGACGGCGATCTCGACCGGCTCATCGACACCCTCATCTCGACTGACCAGGCGGAACGGCTGGCCGACCTTGGCGAGGGCGATGCGACCTGAGCGAGGGTCTGGCGGCCTGCCGGACGGCGCTCCCGGCGACGTCACGGTGGACGTCGGCACTCCGGCGAGCGTCGGCGACGCCTCGGATCGGCCTGCGACCGTCGGCGCGACGCTCGAGCGCGCGATCGCGCGGCTCAGGAGGAGCGGGTCGGAGACGGCCCGGCTGGACGCCGAGCTGCTGGTCGCCCATGCGGTCGGGGTCGACCGGACCGGCGTCCTCGCGCACCCGGAGCTGGCGCTGCCCCCGCGCGTCGCCGTGCTGCTGGAGGGGTTCGTGGGCCGGCGGGAACGGGGTGAGCCGGTCGCCTACATCCGGGGGATCAAGGAGTTCCACGGGCTGGCCTTCACGGTCGACGCCCGCGCGCTCATCCCGCGGCCCGACACGGAGCTGCTGGTCGACATCGCGGCGTCCCGAGTGGTCGCGGCACTGACCGCGGCGCCCCGTGGCTCGGGGAGCGGCCGTCTCCGGGTCGCCGACGTGGGAACCGGCTCGGGCGCGGTGGCCGTGGCCCTCGCCGCCGCCCTGCGTCGCAGGAGGATCCTCGGCGAGATCGACCTCGTGGCCACCGACGTCTCGGCGGGCGCGCTCGAGCTGGCGGTCGAGAACGCTGCCGCCCACGGGCTGGCCGACGCGATCCGGTTCGTGCAGGCCGATCTGCTGCCGGCCGGCGAGCCCGCGCTCGACCTGGTGCTGGCGAACCTGCCCTACGTTCCATCCGGCGACGTGCCGCGCCTTCCCGTCGCGGCCAGCTTCGAGCCGCCGCTCGCGCTCGACGGCGGGGCGGACGGGCTGGACGTGGTGCGGCGCCTGCTCGCGCTGCTGCCGGCGGCGCTCCGTTCCCCGGGGATCGCGCTGCTCGAGATCGGCGCGGGCGAGGACGACGGGCTTCGCGCCGCCGCGGGCCGGGCCCTGCCGGGCTGGGAGCTGACGTTCCACGCGGATCTCGCCGGGATCCCCAGGGTGGCGGAGCTCGCGAACGGGAGCGTGGCCGCATGACGGCGGGGGGATCGCATGCCGCGGTGGGTCGGGCTCGCCCCGCGGTGGCGCCGGGCGCGCGCCGATGACCCAGAGCGTGTTCCCCGTCCGGCTCCTGGCCCTCGATCTCGACGGAACGCTGTTGGGGCCCGACCGGGTGATCCGGCCGCGCGTCCGCCACGCCATCGCGGCGGCCATCGACGCGGGCGTGGTCGTGACCATCGCCACCGGCCGCATGTACCGCAGCTCCGTGCCCTTCGCGCAGACGCTGGGGATCGCGGCGCCGATCGTCTGCTATCAGGGTGCATACGTCCGCGAGGTACCCGGGCGCGACGGCGCGCCGGGGCGTCTGCTCCTGCACCGGACCATGCCCGGCGTCGTGGCCCGGGAGGCGATCCGCTGGTCGCGCGAGCACGGGTTCGATCCGCACGTGAACGTGGACGACCGGCTGGTGATGGAGGCGGATGGCGACAGCGCCGCAGACTACGAGCGGCTGGCGGGCGTGGGTGCGGAGTTCGTCCCGGACCTGCCGGCGGCCGTGCGCGGCCCAGTGACCAAGGTGCTGGCCGTGGGCCCGGCGCCGCTCCCCGAACGCTCGCTTCCCGAGGCGCGTGTCGCCTTCCAGGGGCGCGCCCAGGTGACGGTGTC
>JAJYDP010000409.1 GCA_021777365.1 Chloroflexota bacterium
GTCCAGCGTCCTGACCTGAGCTGCCACGCAGGCGGAAGCAGCGTTCCAGGCGTCGCCTCAGGGGCTTGCCGAGCCCGCGAGGTACTCCGCGATGGTTCGAGCTGGATCAGGCGCCCGCAGGACGCCGGTGACGACGGCCACCCCTCCGCCCCCGCTAGCCCGAAGTTCGATGGGCGGGGCGTGCTGCGCTGAGCACGGCCAGAGGGACGGGTTTCTGACTACACGCTCGCGGGGGTGAGCCCGAGCAGAGCGAGGGCACGGGCCTGGAGCGGTGTGGGGGTCGCGACGATCTCGAAGGCCGCCTCGTCAGGCGCGCCGGCCGGAACGAGCCGGTCGCGGGTGAGGGTCCCAAGCTCAGCAAGCAGGGTCCGGAAGCTGTGGGCCGGCGTCCCGTCGGGCAGCTCGTGCGTGTGGGCCTTCCGCAGGGCCGCCACCGAGCGCCGGGCCGGGGCGACCGGGTCGGGGAGCTCGGGGCGCGCCTCGTCGCGGAAGAGCAGGGGCGCCCAGGCCCGCTCCAGGTGCCACTGGACGTAGTAGGCGAGCATGCACAGCAGGATGTGGGCGCACACCCGCGCTGCGCTGTAGTGGTGGATCGGGCGCACGGCGAGATCGACCGCCTTGAAGGAGCGGAAGGCCCGCTCGACCCGGGTGAGGAGCTTGTAGGCGCGCACGACCGCGGGAGCGTCGAGCCGCTCGGGCGCAACGGACGTGCGCAGGACGTAGAGCCCATCGAGCGCCGACTCGGCGGCGATCTCCGGCGTCTTGCGCGCGACCTCGAGCGCGTCGTCGGCGATGACAAGCTCGAAGTGCTTGGCCACCTTGTGGCGGTCGATGACGCGCCCGATCGCCAGGCCGATCCTGTCGCTGCCGTGCAGGGTGCCCGCCCGCACCCTGGCGATGATCGGGGCGAGCAGCGCTTCGGTGGCGCGCAAGAGGTCCTCGCGCTTCCTGGCCCGCTCGGCCGCAAGGAGCGGGTTGCGGCACACGACCAATCGCTCGCCAGGGAACTCGGGACTCGTGATCTCCGCGAGGTTGCGCTCGTCGAACACCCCCAGCTGCAGGGTGCCACCCTCGACGAGCCCTCGGATGGCCGGTCCCCGCAACGCGCTGATCCAGTCGAGGCCCCGCTCCCGGAGCGTTGCGATCTGGGTGTCGGTGAGCATCCCCCGGTCCCCCACGAAGACGACGCGATCCAGGCCGAAGCGGACACGCAGCTTCTCGACCGCGGCGGGCACCGTCGCCGGATCGGCGGTGTTGCCCGCCACCACCTCGACCGCCACCGGACGCCCTTCGGGGTCGGTGAGGAGCCCGTACTCGATCTGCAGCGTGCCACGCTTGCCGTCTCTGGAGTAGCCGAGCTTGGCCAGGGGGCAGTGGCGGCCCTCGACGTAGCTGGAGGAGAGGTCGTAGAGGACCAGACCGCCCGGTTCGAGGTGGCGGGCCGCGAGCCGGCGCTCGATCCGCTCCTGGCGCTCGAGGAGCCAGTCCATCGCCCCATAGCACTCGTCCTCGGAGGCCTCGGCGACCCCGAGCGTCGCGGCGAGCGTGCTCTGCGTCCAGCGGCGGGTGGTGGCGAGCTTGGAAGAAGGGGCGAGGAGGCGGGCGGCGATCATCCCGACGACCAGGTCGCGCTCGCGGGAGCGCTTTGGGTCGAGGAGCGCCTCGAGGCCCAGCGCGCGCAGGGTGCCCAGCACCGCGACGACCGCGCCATGGGGGAGGCTGCGGCGAAGCTCGAGTCCGGCCGCGGGCAGGAACCGTTCGCCGCGCAGCCCGCGCCGCACGAGGTCGATCAGCTCGGGCGGCAGGTGGCTGATGTTGCCCACCGTCTCGCTCTTGACCTTGCCCCCCTCGCGGTACGAGCGGCGCAGCAGGTGGGTCTCGTAGACCTTGCCTTTGTAGTGCCTGCGCGTTGTCGCGACGTGGACCGCTCCGCCCCGGGTGCTCATGGCGGAACCGTCTCACAATCCGCCCCGCCTGTCAATACTATTAGTGCCTACCATCTGGCACCCAGCCCAGCCCAGATTCACGCTTAGGAGCTGTCAACAAATAGCTGGCCTCATTCGGTGGGCAGCGTGAGGCGTGGCCGGAGGGTGTAGTTCCACTCGCCATGGAAGGGGTCGGCCTCGAGGTAGAGGGTCGCCATGTCGGCGTCACTGACGGTGATGCCCGCCGGGTAGGCGTTGGTGTCGAGCTCGCTGCGGACCCGCAGGCCCTTGCGATTGGTGGTGGCGGCGATCAGGTTGACGATCACCTCGTGGCTCACGAGCGGCGTGCCCCGCCAGTTGGCGCTGATGGCACTGAAGAGGCGGTGCTCGATCTTGTTCCACTTGGACGTGCCCGGCGGGAAGTGGCAGACGCCGATGGCGAGCCCGGTCTCGTCGGCAAGCTTCTGGAGCTCCCACTTCCAGAGCCGGAGCCGATAGCCGTTGCTGCCGCCCGCGTCGGCGGTCACGAGCAGGCGGGTGGCGTTCGGGTACCTGGCCCGGCCCATCGTCGTCCACCAGCGCCGGATCGTCTCGACCGCGAAGGCGGCGGTGTCGTGGTCGGTGCCGACGCTGACCCAGCCGGCGTTCTCGGCCAGGTCGTACACGCCATAGGGGGCGGCCCGCCCCAACTCGGGGATCACGAAGTCGTGCATGCGCACCTCGGTCGGCTGCCCCACCGGCCGCAGCTCCCGGCCCTTGTTGGCGAACGGCCCGACGAGCTCCTTCTTCTTCGTGTCGACGCTGATCACCGGCTCACCGAGGCTGAGCTGCAGCTGGACCGCGCCATTGAGGTGCTCGAACTGGGCGTTGCGGTCGGGATGGTTCGTCCCTTCGAGCGTCTTGCGGTTGGCCTGCAGGCTGTAGCCGAGCTCGTGGAGGAGTTCGGCGATGGTCTGATAGCTGACCGTGTGGCCACTCCGGCGGAGCTCGGCGGCGAGGTTGCGGACGCTCTTCGTCGTCCAGCGCAGGGGCGAGATGGGATCGCCCCGGCTCGTCGGCTCGATGAGCGCTTCGAGATCGATGACGAGGGTGGGGTCGCGCTCGACCGTCCGCTTGCGGCCACCCCCGGGACGCCGCACGCGCCCCTTCGGCAGGTCCGCCTCGCCAAGCTCGGCGAGGCCGCGGCGGATCGTGGCCGCCGACGCGCCCGTCGCGCGGGCCACCGCCGCCCGGCCACCCCTCCCTGCCGCCTGCGCCTCGGCTCCCAGCAGCAGGCGACGCTGTCGCTCGTCGAGGAGGCCCGCCATCGCCTCGTAGCGGGTCCGGATGGCGTCCTCGTCGATCACCCAGCGAGCATAGCCCAAACCCGTCAGATTGTCAAGTTATTTGCTGATAATCTCTTAGCCAAGATCCCCCTCGTGCTCAGCGCAGCACGCCCCACCCGTCGAACTTCGGCTTAGACATGACGCAACACGGGCCGGGGTGATCCCGCCGATCGCAACCACCGGGACCCGGGCGCGGTTCGCCACTCCGCAGAGGGCCTCGAGTCCCACACCCCTGCCCGCTTTCGATCGAGGGTCGAAGACCGGCCCAAACAGGACGAACCAGGCGCCCGCCGCCTCCGCAGCCCTCAGGGCGGCGCTCGAGTGGACCGATGCGCCCACCGCGAGCTGGCCTGCCCGCGCCTCCGGCTCGGCTGGGATCGCGACTTCGGGCCAGTGGGCGCCACGATAGCCGGCGGCGATCGCGTCGGACGTCGTTCCGTTCAGGAACGTGCGATCGAGGAGGGCCTCGCCACCGGAGGCGACGATGACCTCTCTCGCACGCGCGGCCAGGCTCGCTCGCCGCGCCGGCGCCGCCGTCTTGGTCCGCACCTGGAGGCGCACCACAGGCTGATCGGCGATCGCCCGGGCGACGCGTCCGAGGCGGTCCAGCCACTCCCGGTCGGTCGAAAAGATCCCCCGGTCCGCGACCACGTACAGCTTCACGCCGCGCCGGTCATCGGCGGCTCACGCCCCGGGTGTCAGGAAGATCCGCCCTGCGAGCGCGGTGGAGCTCTCGGCGTAGAACCTGCGCGGCATCCGGCCCGCCAGGAATGCCTCCCGTCCGGCCACCGCCGCGGCCCGCATCGCCCGTGCCATCCGGAGCGGGTCTCGCGCCCGGGCGACAGCGGAGTTGAGGAGCACCCCGTCACAGCCGAGCTCGAAGACGACAGCCACGTCCGAGGCCGTCCCCACGCCCGCGTCGACGATGACCGGTACCGTGGAGCGCTCCTTGATCAGCGCGAGGTTGTGCGGGTTGCGGACGCCCAGCCCGGATCCGATCGGGGCGGCCAGGGGCATGACGGCGGCGCAGCCGAGGTCTTCGAGCCGTCGGGCGGTGATCGGGTCGTCGTTCGTGTACGGGAGGACCGTGAAGCCGCGTCTGACCAGCTCGTCCGCCGCCTTCAGCAGCTCGGCCGTGTCCGGCAGGAGCGTCTCCTCGTCCGCGATCACCTCGAGCTTCACGAGCGACGTTCCGAGCGCTTCGCGGCCAAGTTCGGCCGTCAGGACGGCCTCCCGCGCCGTGAAGCATCCGGCGGTGTTCGGGAGCAGCTCGTACCCGCGTTCCCGCAGCAGTCCGTACAGGTTCTCTCCCTCGGCGGCGTCCACGCTGACGCGGCGCAGCGCGATGGTCACGAGCTCCGTTCCCGAGGCCTCGAGCGCGTCGAGCAGCGCCTGCGCGCTCGGATAGCGAGCGGTGCCGAGGAGCAGGCGCGAGCGGAGTCGGCGCTGGCCGACCGACCACGGATCCTCCATGGGCTCAGCCACCGGCGGTGGCACGGATGATCTCCACGATGTCCTCATCCTCCACGACGACCGCCATCCACTCGGCGCGCAGAACGACCTCGCCGTTGCGGGCGACGGCGACTCCCTGCGAGGACTCCGTACCCAGGATCCGCGCGACGAGCGCCCCGACGTGGGTTCCCGGCTCGAGCTCCCTCGGGACCCCGTTGACCTGGACCGTGATCATGACGGGCCCGCGTTCGACAGGCCGATCAGCGGCCCCAGGCGTGCCGGCGCGAATGGCGCGAACTGGCCGGGCATCGATCCCGTCCGGATCGCCTCGACCAGGAGCCGCGCCGTGGCCGGCGCCAGTGGCAACGAGCAGGCGCGCATCTACTGCCGGAGCTTCCATGCCGAGCTGGTGTCCATCGCCGGCCGCTACCGCACGTTCGAAGAGATTCCGGATGACCTC
>JAJYDP010000410.1 GCA_021777365.1 Chloroflexota bacterium
CGCCGTCGCAGCGCCCGCAGCACCTCGGCGTCGCACCACTCGCGATCCCAGCCTCCGGGCCGGAACTCGCCGCGCAGGATCGCGCCACGTTCCAGCAGCCCCTCGAGGGCCCGCTCCGCCGCGAGCGCGGGAATGGCCCAGCGCTCGGCGGGCTGGACGGGGGTGAACGGCCCGTGCGAGCGCGCCCATCGGCGGAGCAGCGCCTCGAGCGCATCGGGCACCCCCGCCAGGCAGGCGGCGGGGATCCCCGGCGGGAGCGCCACGCCGAGGGCGTCACGATAGCGCCCGGCGTCCTCGACGGCGATCCAGCGCCCTTCGCCTCCGACCCGGACCTCCACCGCCCGGTGCTCGGCCTCCAGGACCCCCAGCCATGCGGCCGCGGTCGCGGCACGCGCCGCGACATCCCCGACCCGGATCCTGGCCGCCACCTCGGGGGCGGCAAGGTCGCCGAGCCGGCGGAGCAGGTCGTGCACCTGGTCGGCCGAGGTCGGCAGGCGCTCACCCGAGAGCGCCTGCAGCTCCAGCTCCAGCTCGGCAAGCGCGTCGCGGTCGAGCAGCTCGCGCAGCTCCTCCGCGCCGAGCAGGTCGCGCAGGAGGTCACGGTCGAGCGCCAGCGCCTGGGCCCGCCGGTCGACCAGCGGCGCATCGCCCTCGTACATGTATGCGGCCACGTAATCGAAGAGCAGCGAGCTCGCGAAGGGCGACGCGCGGGACGTCTCGACGTGCCGAACCTCGATCTCGCGCCGCTCGACCTCGGCGAGGATCCCGTGCAGGGCGGGGAGATCGAACACATCTCGGAGACACTCGCGGAACGTCTCGAGGACGATCGGGAACGACCCGTGCTTTGAGGCCACCTGCAGCAGCTGGGCGGCACGCTGGCGCATCTGCCAGAGCGGGCGGCGGCGCCCTGCCCGGGCACGGGGCAGCAGCAGCGCGCGGGCCGCGTTCTCGCGGAATCTCGCTGCGAACAGCGCCGAGGACCCGAGCGCTCCCACCACGGCCTCCTCGACCTGGTCGGGGGATCCGAAGATCGCACCGTGGAGCCCGCCCGGGCCCGTGTCTCCGGACCAGTCGTCAGGCTCCCGGCCCGCGACGGCAGCCTCCGTCGCCGGGATCCGCAGCACGAGCCCGTCGTCCGACCAGAGCGCCCGCACGTCCACGCCGAGCCTGTCCCTCAGGCGCGCCTCGATCGCCAGCGCCCACGGCGCATGGACCCGCCCGCCGAACGGTGTCAGGACGCAGACGCGCCAGTCCCCGAGTTCGTCGCGGAACCGCTCGACCACGATCGTGCGGTCGGTCGGCACCGCCGAGGCGTCGGCCTGGTCATCGAGGTACGCGAGCAGGTTCTCGCCCGCCATCCGGTCCAGGTCGTGTTCGGCGACCAGGCGGTCCAGGGCGCGCGCACGTCCTCGCGGCCCCCGTCCCTCCGCGCGGAGCCGCCGGGTGAACGCGCCCAGCTCGCGACCCAGCTCGACGGGACGCCCGGGGCCGTCCCCCTTCCAGAACGGGACCTTCCCCGGCTGCCCCGGCGCGGGTGCCACCAGCACGCGGTCGTGAGTGATCTGCGTGACCCGCCAGGCGCTGGCGCCCAGCAGGATCACCTCGCCGGTCCGCGTCTCGTAGACCATCTCCTCGTCCAGCTCGCCGACCCGGCGTCCCGAACGGGCCCTGCCCCCGCCTGGTGCCGCCGGATGCACCGCGCGCTCGGCCTCGGGACCGTGCGGCGTGCCGCCGCCCGCGACGGGTGCCCCGTCGTCGAGGTAGACCCCGTACAGGCCCCGATCGGGGATCGTGCCGCCCGACAGCACCGCCACCGTCCGGCTCTCGGCACGGCCCCGCACCGTGCCCGCCACGCGGTCCCAGACGATGCGGGGCCGGAGCTCCGCGAACTCGTCCGACGGATACTGCCCGGCCAGCATGCCCAGCACGCTCTCGAAGCTGGGACGCCCCAGCGTCGCGAAGTTCTCGGCCCGGCGGACGAGCGCGTACAGGTCGTCCACGGCCCACGTCCCGTCGACCGTCGCGGCGACCACCTGCTGGGCCAGCACATCGAGCGGGTTGCGCGGTACGACGGTCGACTCGATGGCCCCCTCGTGCATGGCACGAGTCACGACGGCACACTCGAGGAGATCGCCCCGGTACTTGGGGAAGATCACGCCACTTGACGGCTCGTCGATCCGGTGTCCGGCCCGTCCGATCCGCTGGAGCCCCCGAGCGACCGAACCGGGCGACGCGACCTGGATCACGAGGTCGACCGACCCCATGTCGATCCCGAGCTCCAGGGAGCTGGTGGCGACGATGCTGGCAAGCCGGCCTTCCTTCAGGGCCTCCTCGACGAGCATTCGCTGCTCACGCGCCAGCGACCCGTGATGCGCCAGCACCAGCTCCTCGCCGGCCAGCTCGTTGACCCGACGGGCCAGGCGCTCGGCCAGCCCACGGCTGTTGACGAACACGATGGTGCTGCGGTGCTGCCGGATCAGCTCCACGATGCGCGGGTGGATGGCGGGCCAGATGCTGAAGCGTTCGGGCGGGCCCGCGGCCGGGCCACCTGCCGCCTCCGAGAGCGGAATGGCCTCCCCGAGCCGCGACAGGTCCTCGACCGGCACCACCACCTGCAGCTCGAGCCGTTTGCGCATGCCGGCGTCGACGATCGTCACGGGACGCAGCGGTGCGGGCGTGACTCCGGGATCCGTCGCGGCGACCTCCGTGGCCGCCGGCGCGGCGCCACGGTCCATCGCGGCCAGCCCCGCGGCTGCGGGCGCGGTACCCGGATCACGATCGAGGCCTCCGGCGCCGGGCGCCGCAATGCGGCCGCCCAGGAAGGCCGCGACCGCCTCCAGGGGTCGCTGGGTGGCGGAGAGCCCGATCCGTTGCGGGGGCCGGTCGGCCAGTGCCTCGAGGCGCTCGAGCGAGAGCGCCAGGTGTGCGCCCCGCTTGGTGGGGGCGAGCGCGTGGATCTCGTCCACGATCACCCACCGCACGGAACGGAGCGCCTCCCGGGCACGGGACGTGAGCAGCAGGTAGAGCGATTCGGGAGTGGTGACGAGCACGTCGGGTGGGCGCCTGCCGAACGCTCGGCGCTCCTCCGCCGGCGTGTCGCCGGTGCGTATGGCGACCCGGATGTCCGCGGGAACCTCGCCCCGCGCCTCCGCCGCCAGCCGGATGCCCGCCAGCGGCGCGCGCAGGTTCCGCTCCACGTCGTGGACGAGCGCCTTGAGAGGCGAGACGTACAGCACCCGCAGCCTGCGCAGCGGCTCGACCGGCTTTCGCTCGTCGGACAGGCGATCGATGCACCACAGGAACGCCGCCAGGGTCTTGCCGGAGCCGGTGGGCGCGCAGACCAGCACGTGCTCGCCCCGCGCGATCGCCGGCCACGCCCCCGACTGGGCCGCCGTCGGCGACGCGAACGCCGCCCTGAACCAGTCGCGCGTCGCGGGCGTGAAGTCAGCGAGGGGATCGCCCGGCGCGAGCGGATCGCGCACGGGACGCTGGGCACCAGGCACGGGACACGAGTATAGGCAGGGCCGAAGACCGGCACGGCCACCAGCGACCTCGAGTTCGCCGGGCTACCGCCGGGCGGCCGCGTATGCCTCCTGCGGACGCACCACCAGCACGGGGACGTGCGAGTGGCGTACCACGTACTCGGAGACACTGCCAAGCAGGAGCCGCCCGATCACACTCCGCCCGTGCGTGCCCACCACGACCAGGTCCGCAGATTCCGCCTCCGCAGCGGCCACGATCGCGTCGCCCGGCTGGCCCTCCCAGGTCAGGTACGTGGCGACAACGCCGCTGCGGCGCGCATCATCGACGACGGCGCGCGCGATGGCCTCGGCCTCCTCGCGCGCGGTGAAGACGGTGCCGGGGAACATCGAGCTCGCCGCGGTCAACTCGGCCACGTTGACCACGTTGATCACGATCAGGCGAGCCCCGAGGCGCAGCGCGAGATCGATGGCCTCGTCGCTCGCGGCCGCCGACGCCGGCGAGCCGTCGGTGGCAACGAGAATCGTCTCGATCTTCGGCATGGCGCCTCCTCTCCTGCCGCGAGCGTGCCTCGCGCCCATCGGACGCTGCGTCTGCCGGACGGCCCGAAGGCGTCGGTCAGGCGGCCCCCTCCCCCGGGGACCCCCTGTCCCGGCTCCCCGCCCCGCCGAGGCGGTCCGGCCGGCACGGTCGCGACTGCGGGACGGGCGAGGATGCCCGGTCCGGCGGGCCGGGCGGCGGGCCGGGATGCCCGATACCAGGAACGCGTCAGGCGGCGAGCGCGCGCAGCTGTCCGGCCAGGTTGGGGCCCGCGATCCGCTTGAGGAGCGTGGCGCCGATCCCGCACTGCCTGGCGTCCAGCCGCTCCTGCTGCCCCCAGTACGCCGAAAGCACCGCGATCCGGTTGTGGTCCAGGGGCTCGGTGACCGCGCGTACCACCGATCGCCACCCGGCCGCCAGGTCGCCATCCACCAGCGCCACGTCGATCGCCGTGCTCCGCACCGCGGCGGCGGCCTCCGCTGCGGTGGCCGCGCGCGCTACGATGTCGAAACCATGGCGCGTCAGGTACTCGGTGAGGGCGTCTCCGGCGGCACGGTGGTCGCTCACGAGGAGCAGCCGCACCCGTCGATCGTCAGGCGATTCCATGCGCGAAGCCTGACGACGCGGAAAAAGGGGGCGAAGCGACGAAGAGGCCAAAGAACCGGGCCGTTCGGCCCTACGCACATGTCAGCGACGTAACGATCCTATGCGACAAGGCGAACGCCGCAGGGGACGCGCGGCGTTCGCCTCCTTGATTCCACGCGGCCGCCGAGAGGGGGTCCCGATGGCATCGTCGACGACAAGACGCTCGGGTCCGGCGGAACCCCGTGTCGCTCGCCTGGTCCCGGCGGAGCGGTTGCGGCGCCGCTGCGATCCCGCCTCGTTCCACTTCACCTCCACCGCCGAGGTGGCGCCCCTGGACGGGACCGTCGGGCAACCCAGGGCGGTCAGCGCGATCTCCTTTGCGCTCGATATCGAGGATCCAGGCTACAACCTGTTCGTGCTCGGCCCGACGGGCACCGGTCGGCGGACGACGCTGCACGCCTACCTGGACCGCGCCGCCCGGCTCCGTCCGTCGCCTCGGGACTGGGTTTACCTCTTCGATATGGCGAACCCGCGG
>JAJYDP010000411.1 GCA_021777365.1 Chloroflexota bacterium
GCTCTGCCATGAGCCGTCGCGCTGGTCGTCGCCACGCACGCCTGTCACCGCGACCGCGGTCCTGTCCCACCCTTCACGAGAGAGTTACCCCGCAGGCCCTCCCGGTTCCCGGCCGGTCCGCCGGTCTCCACGATCAGTGAACAGGGGGCCGGGATGGAGCCCGGCGGGCGCATCCGGCGGGCGCATCCGGCGGGCGCATCCGGCGGGCGCATCCGGCGGGCGGCCGGCACGATCGGTTTCCCGGCGCGCCGGTTCGGCAGGGTCCGGGGGGCCCAAGCCGACCTCGCAAACGGCCGTGGGCCGCGCCGACAGCACGCCGGCGCCCGGACCTTTGCGGGGAGCCCTCGACCGTTCACTGATCGTCGAATTGCGCCGGTCCTTCGCGATCCTGCGAACCCGCCGCGACGCCGCGATCGCGCATCTACCCCTGCGAACCCGCCGCGACGCCGCGATCGCGCACCCGGACACGCGCTCGGCGCCCCCCCCACTGGGCGCGGCATCGCGCGACGCGATGGCCGGGCCGGCGCGAGCTGCGGCCCTGGAGGCGGGACGCGACCGGCACGAACGGGTATGCTGGCCGGTGCGTCGGCGACGATCGGATCCCGTGACGCGACGCCACCCGCCCGACAGAGGCCACATGGCTAAGACCTTCCGCGGCAACGAATATCTGGGTGTCCGGATCCCGACGATCTTCGGCGAGACCGACGCGCGCCGGTGCGCGGGATGTGGCCGGCACATCGACGGGCGCCCGTTCCGCGTCTCGATCATGGACATCGTCTCGACCGAGACGCCGGTGTGGGCCGACGAGAGCATCAGCCTGAACCCGGGGCCCCACCAGTTCCACGACGACCCGACCTGTGTGCGCGCCTGGTGCCACGAGCGTGGCTACCTGGTGTGCCGGCTCTCCGGGATCCGGCGGATCATGCGCCCGGTCGCGATCCCCGGCGACGCGCCCCGCTGGGGGCTGTGCGACGGGATCCACCGCGAGGCGCACGAGTTCGTGCCGGTCTGACCCGGGCCGAGGCGCACGAGTTCGTGCCGGTCTGACTCGCTCGGCATCCCACAGCTCGGCATCCCACGTTTGACGGCGCCGCATCCGCCTCTTACGATGCGCACGCTCGCGCGCCCCGGGCACCCAGATTTACCCAGATTCCGGGGCGGGACAGGAGGACGGCACGCGCATGGCGTCCCCGCCTGCGACCTCTCCGGCCGACTCGTGGTTCTCGCTCGGGCCCGCCAGCCGGATGGTCGGCGTGGGGCCCGAGACGCTGCGCCGCTGGGCCGACGAGGGGCGCGTCGAATCGTTCGTGACCCCGGGAGGCCATCGACGGTTCAGCCGACGCGCGCTGGACCGGCTCGTCCGTGACGCCAGGCCGGCGCCGGCCTCACTGGCGCGCCTGGGCGCGACCCCCGAGCGGCTGATCGCGGCCTATCGCCGGCGAAACGTGTCGAGTGCCGGCACGCGAACCTCCAGCCATCCCGCGGAGGCCCGCTCAGCCCCGGGCGACGGTAACGTCCCGGCAGGCGACCGACCGATCCGGAGCGTGCCGCCGCCCGCCCTCGATCCGCGGCGCGTCGTGCCGCCGGCCGAACGCGAGACGTTCCGCGTGGAGGGGCGCCAGCTGATCGAGGCCCTCCTGCGCCACCTCGATGCATGCGACGCGAATGCCGCGGAGGCCGCGCTCGCGCAGGCGTCGGCGCTGGTCGAGGCCCTCGCGGTTCGGCTGGCACGCTCGGGCGTCGGCCTCACCGATGCCGTCACCCTCTTCGTCGCCGCCCGTCGCCCGTTCCTCGCGGAGCTCGCCGCAGTCGGGCGCCGCCGCGCCCTCGACTCACGCCAGCTTGCCGAGCTGTACGAGAACGCTTCCGTCGCGCTCGATCGCCTGCTGGTCGTCCTGGTCCAGTCGCATCGCGCAGCCGCACAGGAGGAGTCGGTGCATCCCCACGTCGTCCCGTCCCGCGCGGGCGGATCGCAGAGGAGTGGCAGATGAGCGTGTCCGTGTTGCTGGCCGCAGCGACCTCGGTCATCGGGCTGGTGTTCGCGGTCGCCCTGCTCGACCAGTACCGGTCCAGGCGCCACACGTTCCAGCTGGTGTGGGCCGTGGGGATGCTGTTCTACGGCATCGCCGCCGGCTGCGAGGCGGTCGCGGCGGCGTCCGGCTGGAACGAGCTGCTGTACCGCACCTACTACCTGACCGGGGCCGTGTGGTCGGTGGCGTGGCTGGGGCTGGGCACCGCGTACCTCCTGGCACGGACCAGGTTCGGCTACGCGTTCGCGGTGAGCCTCTTCCTTGCGGGGCTGTTCACGTTCCTGACCGACGCGAAGTATCACTACCCGAACTCGGGGCTCGCGCCGGGGCTGTACTTCGCCGGCGCGGCGGCACTGGCGATCGTGGTATCCGTGCTGACCTACTTCGAGAGCCACCGATGGCCGAGCGTGGCGGCCGTGGCCGTCGCGGGCGCGACGCTGCTCAGCCTGTTCCTGATGCTGGGGACTGCGCTGCCGGCACCCGGATACGAGCTGGACCCGACGAGCGGCCAGCCGCTGTTCGACCTGCTGCCGGGCACGCTGCGCCTGCTGACCCCGTACATGAACGTGACTGGCGCGTTCTCCCTGCTGCTCGGCGCCATCTTCTCGACCTACGTCTTCATGCCGAAGCGCCGGGTGCTGCCGTACTCGCTCGACCCCGGGCAGCCGGGCGACCAGTTCCTGTTCAACCTGCTGATCGCCCCGGTCGCGATCACGGTGAACCTGGTCGCCTCGCTGCCGGGAGCCGCGCGGGCACTGGTCGCCGGCCGGCTGCACAGCCGGGTCCCCTCGACGATCCTGATCGCGATCGGCGCGTTCATCCCGACGGTCACGGACAGCGCGAGCCGCTTCGGGGACACGCAGCTCCGGGAGCTGGGTCACTTCCTGGCGATCGTGTTCATCTTCGCCGGGTTCCTGGTCTCGATCGAGGTGTTCGCCGATGTGCGCGTGCCGTTCACGGGGATCGTGCTGTTCCACGGGCGGCATGAGCGCGGCACAGACGGCGACTCGCCCGGGGTCGGTGGGGCGCAGGCTCCGGCGGCGCGCTGAGGCGACACGCGCTGAGGCGACACGCGCTGAGGCGCCAGCCGGCATGGCACGTGCCCCGGCGGCGCGCCGCGGCGTGACGTCGGCCGCAGAGTAACGTCGGCGCGTCGCGGTGTGACGTCGGCCGCAGGAGCGCTGGGTATACTGGCCGGTGCCGCCGAGCCGCATCGATTCCGCGGTCCTCGACGCCTGACGACAGCACCTGGAGTTCCATGCGCGTTCGCAAAGCGGTCTTCCCAGCCGCCGGTTGGGGCACGCGGTTCCTGCCCGCGACCAAGGCTCAGCCCAAGGAGATGCTTCCCCTCGTTGACAAGCCGGTGATCCAGTACGCAGTCGAGGAGGCGGTGGCCGCCGGCATCGAGCAGGTCATCATCGTCACCAGCAGCCAGAAGCGGGCGATCGAGGACCACTTCGACATCTCGTTCGAGCTCGAGCACCTGCTCGAGCAGAAGGGCGACATCGAGATGCTCCGCCGGATCCGCCACATCGGCGACCTGGCGACCATCAGCTACGTCCGTCAGAAGGAGCAGCTGGGGCTGGGGCACGCTGTGCTCGTCGCGAAGGAGCTGGTGGGGCACGAGCCGTTCGCCGTGATCCTGTCCGACGACGTCGTCGTGGGGGGACAGCCATGCGTCGGGCAGCTCATCGACGCCTACGAACGCACGCACGGCTCGGTGGTCGCCGTCACGGAGGTGCCGGCCGACGACACGGGGCGCTATGGCGTGATCGACCCCGCCCTGGGCGTGGAAACCGGCGACCCCCGGCTGTTCAAGCTGCGCGGCCTCGTCGAGAAGCCGGCGCCGGGAACCGCGCCGTCCAATTTCGCGATCATCGGCCGCTACGTGCTCACGCCCAAGATCTTCGACAAGCTCGAGCAGACGCCGCGTGGGGCGGGGGGCGAGATCCAGCTCACCGACGCGATCGAGGCCCTGATGGCGGAACAGGACGTGTACGGGTACGTGTTCGAAGGCGTGCGGTACGATGCCGGTACCACGATGGGCTGGTTGAAGGCATCGGTGGAGCTTGCGCTCCAGCGCCCTGACGTCGGCCCCGAGTTCCGGAATTACCTGGCCGGGCTGGACCTGGGAAACTAGGCGCCTGGCGCCTGCGAGGGAGACGATGCCCGAGGTCGGTCGCGTCCTCGGCGGCCGCTATCGCCTCATCGAGCTGCTCGGCGAAGGTGGGATGGCCACCATCTACCGTGCGCATGACAACCAGCTCGACCGAGACGTCGCCGTCAAGCTCCTGCGCCCGCAGTACGGCCGGGACGCTGGCTTCATCGCGCGCTTCCGCCAGGAGGCGCAGTCGGCGGCATCGCTGAACCACCCGAACGTCGTCAACGTGTACGACTACGGCACGGACGAAGCGGGGCCGTTCATCGTCATGGAGCTGGTCGACGGGGAGAACCTCGCCGAGATCCTGGGCGAGCGCGGGTTCCTGCCGCCGATCGCCGCGGCGGGCATCGCCGAGCAGGTGGCCGAGGCGCTGGCGGCGGCGCACGCGCGGGGCATCGTGCACCGCGACATCAAGCCGTCGAACATCCTGCTGACTCGCGACGGGCGCGCCAAGGTGGTGGACTTCGGGATCGCGCGGGCGCTGGTCGAGGCGCAGCTGACGCTCCCCGGCACCACGCTCGGCAGCGTCCATTACTTCAGCCCTGAGCAGGCACGCGGCGAGCCGGTGACCGCGGCGAGCGACATCTACTCGATGGGGCTGGTGCTCTTCGAGATGGTCACCGGCAGGCGCACATGGACCGGCGACACGGCCGGTGCCGTCGCGCTCGCCCGACTGGGCGGTCCCGCCCCGCGGCCGTCGTCGTTCCGGCCGGAGATCCCGCCGGCGATCGACGCCATCGTGGCGCGGGCGCTGGCGCTCGACCCCGAGGACCGGTTCGCATCCTCGGCCGACATGGCCGCCGCCCTGGGTTCCTTCCTGGCCGACCCGCGCGCGCCTGCTCGCCTCGGACCCACCGCGGGGGCCGCCGCGGGCGTGCCACGCGCCGGTGCCGGGGGCGCGGCCGGAGGTGCCGCGCTGGGCGCTGGCGGCGGGGCGCAGGGC
>JAJYDP010000412.1 GCA_021777365.1 Chloroflexota bacterium
CAGGAGCAGCCACGCCGAGACGCGCCGACGCCGGGCATCGCGTTCCCACAGGAGCGCGCCGATGAACCCGAGGAGGCAGCCGCCGACGAAGAGGCCGGCCCAGGCATCCCCGAGCCCCGGCATGGCATGCACGGTGGGGCGGAGCAGGGCGGCGGTCGCGAACATGCCGACGATGAGCGCGCCGCTCGAGATGCCGTAGGCGAACGCCCACAGGAGTGCGCGGCGAGGGTCGGACGTGCGATGGCCGACGTATCCACCAGCCGCCGCGCCGAGGGCCGGGCTGCACACCGCCACGAGGAGGGTGCCGTCGAGCGCCAACGGCACGGACGATGCGGCGACGCTGAGCGCGACCAGCACGAGGCCCATGACGCTCGTCAGCAGGCTGAGCGCCCGCCGCGCGTCCATGGTCGCGTGCCACCACGCCTGGAGCATCGGCCAATCCTCCCGGATTGTGGGACGGCACCATGCTGCGCTCGGCCGTGGCCGTTGTCCAGAGGTCTGCCAGGGTTCAGCGTGCTTCGCGCCCTGAGCGAGCGCCTGCGGATCGGGCACCACCAAGCGTCAGGCTGACTGCACTGACACGCCCATTCATGGGAGCGGCAATAGGCGGCTCCCATCCGGGAGGCGGTGGACCTCGCGGTGGTGACTGGACCGGGGCGACTGGTGCCGCGACGTTCGCCGGTCCGCCCGCGCGAGCCGATCAGAAGTTACGGGGCGACCGACTCCGCCCGAGTCGGAGGAGCAGGGTCCCGCACCCGAACCCGAGGCTGCCGAAGACCCCTGCCGCCCAGGCTCCGGCCACGCCGCCGATCGCCAGCGCCACCAGGCTCATCGCGCCTTGCGCTGGTCCGGTGAGCAACAAGGCCAGCGCCCACATCATGCCCCCCGCGAAGGCGCCGACGAACATGGCGAACCAGGCGTCCACCGCCGGTGCGAGCACGCGAACGGCCAGACCGAGCCAGAAGAAGCAGGCGATCACCACGCCATAGAGGACCACGCCCCGTGACGTCGGGTCCGGGCCGAGTCCCGAGAGCGCGACCCCGAGCGGCATCGCCAGGGCGGTGACGATGCAGGAGGCGAGCGCGATGCCCACGTGCGCCCGCCTGACTCGCGGTCCCCCTGTCCCCACCGCTCTGCCGCCTGTCCGCATCTCTCGGCCTCCGGCTCCATCTTCGCGCCGTCGTCCAGCCGCCGATCACAACCGCGAGCCGCTCGACTGCGGCATGGGCACCAACCGCCAGGTCCAGTCGCTTCGGCAGGACTGGGGCCGCTCGCTCGTCCCGGCGGGGGCTCCCATGTGCCGCATGCCCGGCCTGGTCCGCCTTGAATGATCAGTGCATCGGCGTCCCGTCCGATCGCAATCCGAAGATCACCGTGGTCCGTCCATTGAACGGGGCTTGGCCAGTCACGAGAATCGCGCCATCGGACGCCACCTGGATGTTCGTGATCACCGTCCGCGCGGATCCGCTCTCCACGAAGGGCCAACTGGGTCGCCCGGCCCCGTCGGGACCGAGCGCCAGCACGGCGCCCTGTCCGCCGGTCGATTGCCGGATCGCCACGTAGGCCGTTCCGTCCGTCGCGACGACCGGCGGTTGAACATTGCCGCCGCCGCCCGTGGTGAACGGTGCGAGGCCCTCGAACGAGGCGCCGGCCGACAGCCAGACCGGCCAACCCGGTCGCACCGATCCGTCTGGCGCCACGGCGAGCAGCCCCTGTGTCTGCCAGGTAGCGCCCTTGTGGAGCTGGATGTAGAGCGTGCCGTCGGGGCCCACCGTGGGCGGCGCCAGGCGCCCGGGATTGCCCTCCCCAAAGCCGTAGGTCCAGGCACCCTCGTCGGCCGGAAGCGTGTAGAGCTGTTGCACCCGGCCGGCGGGGCTGATCGACACCAGGCGCTGCGGCTGTCCTGTGTCGCCGCCGGCCATCACGTAGAGGGTGCCGTCCGCACCGATCGCGGGCGGCGAGGCCGGTCCCTCGATCGCGACCGGCCAGCCCGGGCGAGGGTGTCCGCTCGGATCGAGCGCGACGTAGTCGGTGCGCACGATCCGCAGCGGCGTCGTGCTGGGCACCTTGACGCCGTTGTCCTCGACGCCCCAGGCGTAGAGGGTCCCGCCGGGGCCCAGCGCGAAGCCCTCGCCCGGCACCCGAACTGGCCAGCCGGGCCGCATGGTCCCATCGGGGCCGTACGCGACTATCTCGAACGTGGTGCTGCTTCCGAGCTCGGGGCCAACCTCGGCATACAGGCTGCCGTCGGCGCCGAAGGCGAGCGATGGCACCTGGCAGCTCGCCGTGCCGCAGGTGAGGAGACCCGGCAGCGTGACCGGCCAGCCGGGCACGACCGAGCCGTGCGCGTCGAGTGCCACGAGCCGCTGCACCTGGCCGGATCCCGCGGGTGGCAGGCTTGAGGTGATGACGACGAGGTGGCCGTTCGGTGCGACGACGAGGTTGCCACTCGCCGTCAGGCCGCCGCCGGCGGCCTCCACCGCGGGCGACCAGCCGGCCTTCGGCGCTCCGGTCGGATCGAGGGCGTAGATCGTCGCGCCCGATGTCGCGCCGTAGCGCGTGCCCGCGACAAAGACCGTGCCGTCGGAACCGATCACCGGGGGGCTGAAGGCGATGATGCCCGCCGGTGCGAAGGGCCAGCCGAGTTCCACCCGTCCGGCGGCATCGAGCGCGTAGACCCTGCCCTGCCCCTGCGCCGTCCCCGGGTTCGTGGACACGTAGAGCGTGCCATCGGGCGCGCGCACGGGCGTCGACCCGTCGGCCACGCGGAACGGCCAGGTGGCACTCGTGGCCGGGCTGGAGCTCGGTGTCGCGGAAGGCGCCGGACTTACGACGGCCAGCGCGGCCGCGGGATCGAGGGCCTGCCAGGTGGCACCGCCGTCGCGCGTGGCATACAGCGCCTGGCGACCCGCGCTCGCCGCGGCAGCGTCCCCGCCGAGCCCCCACCCGGTGGTGGCATCGACGAATCCGAACGAGCTCGAGACCGCGAAGGTCCACGGTACCACGCTGGCCATGCTCGTCCAGGTGCGCCCGCCGTCGTTGGTGCGGCGCACCTCGCCCTGGTCCAGCATGATCCATTGCTGCGGCCCGAGCACCGACAGCACGCCCGCCCCATCGATCGTCTGGGTGGTCGTCCAGGATCCGCCGGCGTCGCGCGTGGTGAGGACGACGAGCTGCACGCCGCGTCCGTTTCCGAGGCACAGCATGGGCAGCACGCCCGAGCCGTCGGCGAAGAGCCACGGCTGCTGGGCAAGCATCTGATTGCCGGAGCACCCCGATGGCAGGGGCAGCGTCACGTCGTGCCAGGTGCGGCCCCCGTCGCGGGTCATCGCAGCCCCACCCGGCTCGGTCCCGCCCACGATTACGCCATCGTCTGCGTTGGCGAAGGCGAAGCGTCCGGTGATGCCCGAGCGACCGGTGCCCGTCGGACGATCCGCCGACCAGGTCCTCCCTCCATCGGCGGTCCAGTACAGGTCGCTGTCGTCGGCACCCTGCGCCGAGCTCCCCGAGAGCAGGGCGAAGCCGTGGGTGGCGTCGAGGAAGTCGAACTGCACCTGCGGGATCGTGGAGCCGCTGGTGTTGACGGCCGCGGGCGGCAGCTGCACCTTCGTCCAGGTCCACCCACCGTCGTCCGTGCGCCAGACGTCCACACGGCCGTAGGAGGGATCGGTCTCGTAGCCGAACGTCTCGGCGGCGGCGACCCAGCCGTGGTTTGCGTCGAAGAACGCGACACCCTTGGGGTTGCCCAGGAAGAGGAGTGCCGTCGAGGAGGGCGTGATGTCGTGCCAGGTGGCGCCCCCATCGTCGCTCATCAGCAGGTGCTGATCGACGAGCGCCCAGCCGTGCCGCTGATCGATCAGCCCGGCCGCACTCACGCCCCCCGCGTTGGGCACGATCGCGGGCGGCGTCGGGATCGGGTTCGGCATCGGGCCGACCGTGGCGGAGTGGAGCGCCATGAGCCCGACCAGGGTCGCGCCGATGACGGCCAACGTGGCAATGCCAGCAGCCACGGCGAGGAGGCGCGACTGGCGCCGCCGACTGCCGAATGGCATTTCGTGGGCGACGGCGGCGACGCGCGCGCGCAACTCGGGTGGCGTGTGCTTCGGGGCACGCTCCAGCAGCACGGCACGCACGGTCTCGTCGAAGCGATCCTCGCTCATGGCGTCCCTCCGCCCGCTCGCTCGGCCGCCTCGTACGCCGCCCGCAGCGCGCGCAGGGCGTAGTGGAGCCGCGAGCGCACGGTCCCCTGCCGGGTCCCGGTCCGGGCCGCGATCTCCGTGCCCGAGTAGCCCTCGACGTAGTGCAGGACGAGCACCAGCCGGTGCTCCGCGTCGAGCGTGGCGAGGGCGCTGCGCACGGCATCGCGCTCCGCACCATCGAGCCCGCCATCGGGCGCCGCTCGGTCGGGCAGGTCGGGCAGGCTGATGGGCCGCACGCGCCGGCGTCGCCAGCGATCCCGGCAGCGGTTGACGAGGATGCGATCGAACCAGGCGTCGAAACGGGCGGGGTCACGCAGGCCGTCGAACGCGGTCCAAGCCTGCACGGTCGCATCGTGGACGGCGTCCTGGGCCTCTAGGGGATCGTCCAGGAGGATCGCGGCCAGCCGATAGGCGCGCTCGAGGCGGGCCGCGGTCAGCCGCCCGAACGCCGCGCTGCGCTCGTCATCGGCCCCCCGCGCCCCTGCCGCCACCCAGCCACCGCCCTCCAGCTCCCGCTCCCCGCTCACGCCTCTTCCAGACGCACGATAGGCTCGATTCGTTCAATCTTGGCGCTGATCGCACGCGACGCGCCCGGCCACGCTCAACGGGCGACACCGGTGCTGACGAAGGCCCTGATCCCGTTCTGGTCGCTGGCGATGAGGAGGACGTGGTGGCCGTCCGATACGAGGGTCGACTCGTCCGCGCGCGTCAGATCGACGCAGGCAACGGGCACCCAATCGGTCCCGTCGCGCGAGGTCCAGAGTCCGGAGCCGCTCGAGCCCACCGTACCGGCCGCGACGTAGCCGCCGGGGGCGGCGACGAGCGCGGAGATCGCGGCCCCGTAGAGCGCCGCGCTCGAAGGGCCGGCCCGCCAGGCCAGGCCGTCGGACGAGACGAAGGGCACGACCGGCAGGCGGAAGTCGCCCGGTG
>JAJYDP010000413.1 GCA_021777365.1 Chloroflexota bacterium
TTCCCGTCCACCGCCGCCCTCGTGAAGGAGGCGATCGGCGCGCCACGGGCCGCCGCGATGGACCTGGCCGCGGCCTGCTCGGGCTGGGTCTACTCGCTCACCGCAGCGCACGCGTACATCGCCAGCGGCATGTACCGCACCGTGCTGGTGATCGGGGCCGAGGTGCTCTCGCGGGTCTGCGACTTCACCGACCGCAATACCTGCGTCCTGTTCGGCGACGGCGCGGGCGCGGTCCTGCTCCGGGCGTCCGACGAGCCCGGCGGCGGCCTGCTCGGCTTCGAGCTGACGGTCGACCCGAGCGGCGCCTACAACATCTGGGTGCCGGCCGGTGGGGCCCGCAACCCTGCCACGCCCGCGACCACCGAGCGTCGCGGGCACTTCATCCGGATGGACGGCCGCGAGACATATCGCTACGCGACCCGGACGCTCGCGCGCTCCGCGCTCACCGCCATCGAGCGGGCCGGGCTGACCTCGGACGACATCTCGCTGTTCGTGCCCCACCAGGCCAACATCCGGATCATCGAGTCGGTGGCGAAACAGCTGGGCCTCTCGATGGACCGCGTGTACGTCAACGTCGACCGGTACGGCAACACCTCGGCGGCGTCGGTGCCGATCGCGCTGGCGGAGGCGGTGGAGCGGGGCCGCGTGCAGCCGGGCGACCGGCTGGTGTTCGTGGCATTCGGCGCCGGGTACACGAGCGGCGCCGCGGTCCTGGAGTGGACGGCCGATCCGTCGCGCTCCGCGCGGGCCGCCGCGATCGGCCCGGAAGTCGCGATCCACGCGCCGAGGGACTGGGAAAGCGACGACCCCACCCCGCCGGTGCTGCGCCCGTTCTTCGAGGCGCGGGAGCGGGCCGCGGTGGGGGAGGCGTAGGGCCGATCGGCCGATCGTCCGCCCGGGCGCCATCGGTCCTGCCCTGGCGCCATCGGTCCTGCCCTGCGCTGATCCATCCCCCGGCGCTGATCCATCCCCCGGCGCTGATCCATCCCCCCGGCGCCGTCCCTCCACCGGGGCGATCCATCCCCCGGCGGGCATGCGCCGGTCCGCCATACTTTGTATGTTGCGGCGTGCATACCCGTCGGGGAGAGGCGGGCCCCACCGGCCTTCGGGTCCTCGCCCGAGCCTACCGGTTGCGGCGTGCCGCCAGCGCGTGCGCCATGAGCCGCCTGTGCCGGCCCGCCATACTTTGTATGTCGCGGCACGCATGCCCATCCGGGAGAGGGCCTCGCCGGTCGCGGCGGAGCTCGTGGGCGGGTTCTCGTCGCCGGCGGCTGCCCATCGCCGCACGCAGCGCACGGCCCCTGTACAGTCTCCCCATCGACGGCCCGCCACGCGTCCCCCGGGTCCGAGACGTCATCAGCGTCCCGACGGAGGTGCATGCGTGATCGACCTGTCCGGCAAGGCTGCCATCGTCACCGGGGGGGCGCGGGGGATCGGTCGCGCCATCGTGCTGCAGCTGGCCCGCCAGGGCGCCGACGTCGCGTTCCTGGACCGTGGCCCCGCCGAGGCCGCCGAGGCGACCCGGGCCGACGTCGAGGCGCTGGGCCGCCGCTGCTTCTGGAGCGAGGGCGACGTCACCGACCCTGAGGCCGTGCCCGCGCTGGTCGCCCGCGCGCTCGAGACGTTTGGCCGCGTCGACATCCTGGTCAACAACGCCGGTGTCACGCGCGACGACCTGATCATGCGGATGAGCCTGGACGAGTGGCGGACCGTGCTGGAGGTGAACCTGTTCGGCGCCTTCTACGCCACGAAGGCCGTGCTCCGGCCGATGCTCAAGGCCCGCGCCGGGCGCATCGTCAACATCTCGAGCGTGTCGGGCCAGGCCGGCCAGGCGGGACAGGCCAACTACTCGTCGTCCAAGGCCGGGCTGATCGGGCTCACCAAGGCCACCGCGCGCGAGGTCGCCAGCCGCGGCATCACCTGCAACGCGATCGCGCCCGGCTTCGTCACCACCGACCTGACCCGCGACCTGCCCGACTCGCTCCAGCAGCAGCTGCTCGCGCAGACCCCGCTCGGCCGGTTCGGCACCCCCGATGACATTGCGTCGGCCGTCGCGTTCCTCTGCTCCGACGAGGCCGCCTTCATCACGGGTCAGGTGCTGGCGGTCGACGGCGGCCTGGTGATGATGTAGCGCCCGCGGGGTGCCATGCGCCGCGCCGTGCGCTACGGGCTTCCACCGTTCGTTCGGATCAAGCCGCGACCCGACGATGTGCTCTTCGCCGGCGCGGCCGAACTGTCGATGCGAGGCGACCACCGTCCCACCGAGGTGATGTTCGCATCGATGCTGGACGAGGCGCTGCGCTCCGCGGCCGGCCAGCACTGATCCTGCTTCTCCCCCATCGGTGGCATCCTTGACGGGCTACGGCTTCGCTGTCCCGCGCGGCCCGACCCGGCCGGTCGTCCCACGCGGGGCTCGAACGGGAACCAACCCCCGGTGCGACCCTCTCGAGGGGCCACACTGCTACCGGTCAGGAGGTCGCCGATGTCCGCCCCGCATCTCCCGCTCGAACGGTCACGACGCTGGATCGTGCTCGCCGTCTCGGCCGCGCTGCTGGCCGCCCTGGTGCCGCTGGGTGGCGCGGCCATGGCGGCGGCGACGGCTACCCAGCTCACCGTCATGAGCACGTCGGTGCCCTCGAGCGGCATCGTCCCGTCCGGTATCGCCGTGACCTTCACGGTCGCCGCGACCGACAGCAGCACCCCCGCCAACGTCGACACCAGCTACACGGGCACGGTCACCGTCACCTCGACCGACCCCCGGGCGACGCTGCTGCCGGCCGCCCACACGTACACGTCGGGCGACGCCGGCTCGTACACCTTCACGGTCGTCTTCGCCACGGCCGGGTCCCAATCGGTGACGTTCTCGTCGTCCAGTCCCACGCTCACCAGCGCCACCGCGTCCGGCATCACCGTTACGCAGAGCAAGCTCGTGGTCCAGTCGACCACGCCCACGACCACGACGGCCGGTTCGGCCGTGTCGATCACGGTGCAGGCGCAGGACTCGACCGGCGCGACACTCACCAGCTTCACGGGCACGGTCAGCGTCACCTCCACCGACCCGACCGTGGCGCAGTCCTGGACCTACACCACCGGTACCAACAGCGATAACGGGCAGCACACCTTCAACGTCACGCTCACGAAGGCCGGGACGCAGTACGTGTACTTCGCCTCGCCCGGCCTGACGTCGGCACAGTCGTCCGCCATCACGGTCACCGCCGGCACGGCCACGAAGCTCATCTTCGTCCAGCAGCCCGCGGCCGTGACGCCAACGCTGCTCTCGCCGCAGCCGATCGTCGGCATCGTCGACGCGTACGGCAACCTGGTCGGCAGCGCCTCTGGGACCGTCACCCTTTCGCTCAACCCCAATCCCACGGGCGCGGCCTTCGCGTGCACCAACTCCGGCAACCTGACGGTGACCACGTACCTGGGGCAGGCGACATACTCCGGCTGTGCCGTCAGCCTGACCGGCTCGGGGTACCAGCTGACCGCCAGCGCCACCGGCTACACGACCGCGCAGTCGACCGCGTTCAGCGTCACCTCCGGCCCGGCGAGCAGGCTCGCCTTCTGCTGGGGATCGATCTCGTCCGGCTGTTCCACGACGGCCCCGACCGGCAGCACCGGCGGGACGGCGTTCCCCGTCCAGCCCACGATCGTGGTGCGGGACGCGAACGGCAACACCGTCACGAGCGACAACGCCACCATCGTGACGCTGGCGATCGCGACCGCGGGAACCGGCGCCACCCTCACCTGCACCGGCACCACGTCCGGCGTCACCTCCCTGCGGGTCACCTCGGGCGTCGCGTCGTTCACCGGCTGCTCGATCGACAAGGTCGGCACGTACCAGCTCACGGCGACCTCCTACCCGTACTACGCGCCGGCTACGGGCAATGCGTTCACCGTTTCCCCGGGTCCGCCGGCCAGGCTGGCGTTCACCGCGCAGCCGGCCGTGGGATACGCCGGCCAGCCGTTCGCGATCCAGCCGGTCGTGGCGATCACCGACGCAGGCGGCAACGTCGCCACGACCTCCAGCGCAACGATCACGCTCACGCTCTCCGGCGGCACCTCGGGCGCCGTCCTCAGCTGCACCGGCGGCGTGTCGCGGACGACCGTCGCCGGCGTGGCCACGTTCACCGGCTGCTCGATCAACGCCCAGGGCAGCAACTACGCGATCACCGCGCTCGCGACGAACGTCGTCCCGACCGTGGTGCTTACCCCGGCCGTGACCGCCGCCTTCAGCGTGTCGGCGCCGGCCGCGCAGATCACCGTGACGCCGTCGGCCCGGGTGATCGTCTGGGCACAGCCCGTCACCCTGACGACGCACTTCGGGATCAACGGCGCCGGCAAGACGTTCGCCCTGCAGGCCTCCACCGACCAGGTGAACTGGTACCAGATCGCGATGCTCACCACCAACTCGGTCGGTGACGCTGCGTTCCCCTACACCCCCGCCACGAACCTGTGGTACCGGGCCGTCTTCGCCGGCACACCCGACCTGGCCGCGGCGAACAGCACGCCCGTGCGCGTGGTGGTGCGCCAGATCGCGCTGCTTCGACCGACCAACGCCGGGCGGGTCGTGACGATCGCGGCCGGCACCACGCTCACCTGGCGGGTCACCGTGCGACCGAACCGTCCTGAGCTGCCGCACGCGAAGGTGGGCTGGGAGTTCTACATCTACCGCGGCGGGCGCTGGGTGTACCTGACCACCCGCTATGCATTCACCGACAACCTCGGGATCGCCACCTACTCGTACCGGTTCGGCAGCGCCGGGCAGTGGTACGTGCGGGCACAGGCCTTCCCGCTGCCGCTCAACGCCAACTCCGGCTGGAGCCCGGTCAACCGCTACAGCGTGCAGTAGTCGAGCCCCGGCTGCGGGCTCGCTGGCACGGTCCGCAGCCGGCCGCCCGATCCGGCACAATCCGGGGCACAGGCGTCCCCCCGGGCGCCGCCAAACCCGCCCACGCCCCGCTCGGCGTCCCAGCGAGGTGACATCGTGATCGACCTTTCCGGCAAGGCCGCCGTCGTGACCGGCGGCTCACGCGGCATCGGGCGGGCCATCGTCGTGAGGCTCGCGACCCAGGGCGCCGACATCGCGTTCAGCTACCGGAGGAACGAGGA
>JAJYDP010000414.1 GCA_021777365.1 Chloroflexota bacterium
GCGCACCGGGACTCGCTGGCGCGCTCGGACTGGGCGGCGGCGTGGGGCCCTGCAGTGGCTGCACGGGCTGCACGCCCGACAGCCCCCGGAAGGCGCTCGAGCCCGCGTAGTACCCCGTCGGACCCCACTGGCTGGTCACCAGCGCGTGCGCCTGGATGGCCGGGTTCCCGGTGGCGATCGCCGAGCGCAGCGCCACATAGGCTGGGTTGTTCTTGAGGTTCCAGGCGGCGGCTTCGATGCCCGCCTGCGGCGTCGCGAAGGTGGCCAGCCACTGACCGTCCGACGCCTGGGCGACGCCCGTCTGGCCCGGGTAGACGCCCGTCGCCGCGCCGTTCTTCACGGTCAGTCCGAGGACGTTGCCGTTGACGCCCTGCTCGGCGGTCACCTGCGCGCGAGCCACCGACAGGTCGAGGCCCGACAGCTTGGACCAGAGCTGCGCCAGGCTGTCGATCGCGCTCTGCGTGTAGTTCATGGGGCGCCTCCTGGCGCGCTATTGGCCGCCCAGCCGGTCCGGGCACCCACGTAGAGCGTAGCGACCTTGCAGACATGGCCGATAGCGGCTACACTCGCTCGTCATGGAACGCATGGACGGCGTACTCACCCTGGCTGAGGCCGCGGAGCGCCTCGGGCTCGCCTCGGACACCCTGCGCCACCAGGCGCAGGGTGGCCGCCTGCAGGCACGGCTGATCGGCAAGACTTGGGTCACCACGCTCGAGGAAGTGGAGCGATACCGCCGAGAGAGTCTCGGTCGACGGCGGCCGACCCTGCGCCGGCCGCCCGAGTCGACGGCGCAGGCAGCCGAACCCCCGGCCGATCGCCGCTGAGGCCCGGCTTCGATGGCGTGGTCGCCGCCCCTCGCCTCGCTCCCCGACCCGCAGGTCCACGGTGTGCTGACGCCCCGCGAGCTGGCGGCTCTCGCGGCCAGTGGCCATCGGGTCCACCGGGTGGGCCGGGCGGCCTACGTGCATGGCCCTGGTCATCGCTGGATCTTCGGGGTGTGGGGGAGGCACGAGGCGCCGCCGGCTTGGCATGCTCGCCTGCGCGCCTACAGGGCGTGGTGGCTGGGCCGCGGTTCGACGCCCGCGCGCCGTCGCGCCCCCGTGGCACCGCCGGTCCAGCGGACGCCCGGAATCGCGACGCTCGAGACCGCCGTTGCGGCGTACCTGGAGCACCTGGCGGCCCGCGGCGACTCGCCGCACACGTGGCGTGCCTACCGGACCGCCCTGCGCCAGTGGCTCGCCTTCACGGAGGCGAGCGGCGCCGACTGGACCGCACCGGGCCGTGACCATCTGCGCGCGTACCTGGCCTATCTGGTCGACGCCCGCGGGGTCTCGCGCGCCACAGAAGCGCACCGGCTCACCATCCTGCGGAGCTTCTACCGTTGGTGCGCTCGCGAGGGACTGGTCGATGGCCCGCCCCTGCGGGGGATCCGCGGCCCTCGCGGGCGCCGGCGGTTGCCGCGACCGCTGAGCCACGCACAGGTCACCCGCCTGCTCGAGGGGATCACTGACACCGACCCGCTGGCCCTGCGCGATCGCGCGCTCTTGGAGACCGCGTATGCCGCAGGCCTGCGCATCGAGGAACTCGTGGGCCTGCGCCTGGCCGACCTCGACTTGGAGCGTAGGTGCCTGCGCGTGGTCGGCAAGGGCGACCGGGAGCGGGAGTGCCCCATCGGTCGCTACGCGGTGGCCGCCCTGCGCACCTACCTGGCCTGGGGTCGTCCCGACCTCGCCGCCACGCCGGATCCGGACGTGGTCTTTCTCAATGCGCGGGGAGGTCCCTTGCACCAGCGGGGAGCGCGGTTCCGCTTCGCGACCCTAGCCCGGCGAGCCGAGCTGCCGCCTGGCAGCAGCCCTCACAGCCTGCGCCACTCCTTCGCCACGCACCTGCTGGAAGGCGGGGCCGACCTGCGCACCATCCAGGAGCTGCTCGGCCACCAGCGACTCGTGACCACCGCCGCGTACCTCCAGGTGACGCCGGTCTTCGCGGCGGCGAGCTACGGGACGGCCCACCCCCGCGCCCGCAGCCGGCGGACCGCCGCGGTGGCGGGTTGAGCATGGCCGAGCGCGGGCTGGTCTCTGTCGTGGGCGCGGCGCGCATCCTGGGCGTGCACCCAAACACGGTGCGAGCCTGGACCGAACAGGGCCGGTTGCCCGCGATCCGGATCAACGCCCGCGGCGATCGCCGGTACCGGATCGCGGACCTCGGCGACGACGGCGGGCGCGGGCCACTCGTCTCGGTCGCCGGGGCGGCGCGTACCCTCGGGATCCCGCGCGGTGCCGTGCGGGCCTGGACCGATCAAGGCCGGCTGCCCGCGATGCGGATCAACGCCCGCGGCGACCGACGGTTCCGCTTGGCAGACCTTGAGGAGACGATGCGTGGTGCTGGGTCGACCCCAACGGCCACCCCGGAGCCCCCAGAGCCATACCGCGACACGGCCGCGCCCCTCGTTTCGGCAGCCGACGCGGCACGCATCCTGGGCGTGCACCCAAACACGGTGCGAGCCTGGACCGAACAGGGACGACTCCCGGCCGCGCGCATCAACACGCGGGGCGATCGGCGCTACCGTCTGGAAGACATCGAGGCCTTCCTGATCATGGCGACCGCGACGCACGTATCCGGAGGTGAGCTAGGCTAGCGAGCACAGGCGGTGGACATGGCGGACAGCTCAGCGGCGGGCGTCGAAGACCGGCTCTGCCCACACTGCGGGAAGCGCGTGGCGCTCGATCGCAGGAGCTACTGCGATCACTGCGGGGAGCCACTGCCGCCCGGGTTTGCCGTTCGGCCTGACGCCCGCGCAGCGTCGGATCGCATCGCCTCCGCGCGCGGCTGGATCGTGGTAGCGCTCGCCCTGGGCGTCGGCGCCTATGCATGGTTCTCGGGCGCGCTGGCATCGATCGCCCCGGGGGCCGCGCCAGGCCACTGCGCGGTCGGCCTCAACGGGGCCGCCGTGTCGGTGGCGATCGATGGGCCGGGCGCGCTGGCCCAATGCGACTCGTTCCTGACTCAGACCACCGACGGGGGTACGTGGTACGTCTACGCCAACGGAGCGCAACCCGGTGGAGCGATGATCTGTCAGGTCTCCTACGCCGGGGATGAGTGGGCAGTGCGTGACGATGGCGCCCTGGACTTGTACGGCAGCGGGATCTGCAAGAACCTGATCAGCATGGCCAACGGCGCGGCGACCACGCCAGCGGTGTCGTCGGCGCCAACAGGGAGCGTCGACGTGGCCGGGGCGGGCGGAACCGCGTGCGGACTGCAGGTCGACGGTGCCAACGCGACGATCATCGCATCAGCCGACGTGTGTGGCGCCTTCGCGGCCGCCAACCCTCCCGCTGGAGGCGCCACCTGGATGGCGATCGATCCGAGCTCGGGGCCGCCGACCGCCGATCGAGACATCTGCGACGGCACGTGGTCAGGGGCGCAGGTGTCGGTGTGGGACTCGGGCTTGGCCTACTACGGGTCGAGGCTCTGCCAGGGGCTCGGCTGGGCGACGCATTGACCGCCGAAGGACTGGGACCGCCTGATCGGGCCTGCTCCACAAGGAGATCCTTCCGGAGCGGGCGCCGCGGCCGTCGGTCGCCGCACGAATCCGGGCGCTGGGGGCGGGCCCCCTTTCGGGACGGTCCTGCGCCGGGCTAGCAGGTGGGACTCAGAGGCGCGATCGATCGTGGGGAGCGCCAGACGCGGCGAACGCCCCTGCGCCAAGTGCCGGCGCCAGGGGCGTCCGTCGTCACCCGTTCGGCCCCCGTCCCCGCGGGGACGCCCAAGGGTCGAACAACGGCGAGCATAGGTGATCCGCTGTGCTGCGGCCGTGCACGATCGTCCCACCGCTCAGGCGTCCGTCGTACCGTGTGACGCTCTACGGAGGTGGCGCGCCGTCGCGTCACCAGCCCCGGAATCCACCGGCCCACGGGTCGCCGACCACCGGCCCGGATGCGGCCGGCGGGGCGGAGGGGCGCCGGAACCGGTAGCCGACGGCCGCCACCATGATCACCACGGCGATCACCCCGAGCAACCACGGGGACCAGCGCGGCAGGGCGCGAGGGGCAGACGGCGATGCATCCGTGGCGGCGCCGGTGACGGACGGCGTGGCTGGCGCTGGCGCCGATGCCGGGGCCGCGGGCGGTACCGCCATGACTTCCGCGGCGGCGAGTTCGCGGGCCATGGCGCGGCCGGCTTCGGTGAACTGATAGCGCGCGTAGGCGGGGCTGGCCACCAGCCCGCGGGCCATCAGTCGGTGCAGTGCGCGCCGGCAGACGCGGGCGTCGAGTCCCGTGGCCCGCGCACAGTCCGCGGTGGAGCGGGCGCCTGCCGCGAGCGTCGCCAGGACGGCCTCGTCAGCGTTCATCACGGCACCCTACCACCCCGTCTGCGGCATCCGAGTCCGGGGCGACTCCCGCGGCTGCCCGCGCCGACTCCTGTACAACCCCGTGACAACCCCGTGACGAGCGGCCGCCGTCGGTGAGCGCGCCGCACCCGCGGAGCGAGCGGTCCGGTGGCGACCCCGTGACGAGCCTCGCGATCGCGGTCCGCGGTTCTCCGCGCCGACTCCCGTACAACCCCGTCACAACCGGCCGGCGACGGCTCGCGGCGCAGGGTGCCGTGCCGCGCCAACTCCCGTACAACCCCGTGACAACCCCGCCGCACGTGGGGAGCCCGGTGGGTCCGCTCACCGGCCGGCCGCGCCGCTGTCACCGTCGGCCAGGAGCCGGGCCAGGGTGGCCGTCCCGATGCCCAGACGACGGGCCGCCTGGCGGCGCGAGAGGGTTCCTGCGCCGATCGCCGCCCGGACCGCCGGCCACTGCCGGGCGAACCCGGGACGCGCGGTCACCGGCGGCCGGCCGATGTGGGCCCCCTGCCGGGCGGCGTGGCGCATCCCCTCCCGGACGCGGTCGGCGATGAGTTCGCGCTCCATCTCCGCGACGGCGGCCAGGATGGTGAAGACGAGCCGGCCGGTCGGGGCGGTAGTGTCGAGCTCGGGCTGGGTGAGGGCGGCGAAGCCGACCCCGTGATGCTCGAGATCCCGGAGGGTGGCCAGGGCGTGCAGCGTGGAGCGGAAGGCCCGGTCGAGCTTCCACACCAGCACGAG
>JAJYDP010000415.1 GCA_021777365.1 Chloroflexota bacterium
GCCTCGGTCCAGGTTGCCCGTCCGCTCGTCACGCAGGCGCCGGCGAGCAGCGCCACAGTGAGGACGGCGGACGTCAGCGCGAGCTGTCGATGCATCGTGTTCCCTCCCGTTCGAGCCTCACTCCGGGGACGAACCATAAGCGCTCCACTTAGTATTTGTTGATGGGCAGCACACGTCAACCGGCCGGTGACGCCAAGGGCCGAATGGCCCGACTGATCCAGGTGACCTGCTGATGCGCGCCCGGGAGCGGACGGCCGACCGGCGAGTCACCGCCGTGGGCCTGTGGGCGGCGGGTGGCTTCGTGCTCCTGTCGCTCGCGTCGGCGGTGCTGCCGTCGCAGGTCCGCATGGGCGACTGGCTGCCGCTCCACCTGGCGCTGGCGGGCGCTGCCTCTCAGGCCATCGGGGCGGCACTGCCGTTCTTCACCGCCTCGCTGCTCGCGGGACGGCCGGCACGCTGGGAATTGCGGGCCGCCGTGCTCGTGCTGCTGGGTGCGGGCGCGCTGGCGGTCAGCGGCGGGTTCGCCGGGCACGTGCCGCTCCTGGCCGCGGGCGGGGGCGCGTCGTTCGTCGCGGGCATCGTGTTGCTGGCCCTCACGGCGTTTCTGCCGCTGCGCCGGGCGCTCGGCAGCCGCCACCCCTGGGTGCTCGTCGCGTACGGCGTCGCGCTGGCGGACGTCGCGATCGGCGCGACCCTCGGCACGTTCGAGGTCGGTGGCCTCGGTCCGGTGCAGGCCGACTGGACCTGGCTCAAGCCGATGCACGCCTGGCTCAACCTGCTGGGGTTCGTCTCGCTGGTGGTCGCCGGGACCCTGGTGCACCTCTATCCCACTGTGGTCGGGAGCCGGATCTCGGGCGGCATCCGCATGCGGGTGATGGTGGTCGGGCTCGCGATCGGTGCGCCCCTGGTCGCCCTCGCATACCTGGCGCGGAGCGACGCGATCGGCCTGGTGGGGGCCGTGATCGAGCTCGCCGGCGCGCTGGGTCTCGTCGCCTACGTTGCCGGCGCGTGGCACGCACGGGGCCGCTGGACGGGCGACCTCTCGTGGCGGGCCGTCGCGATCGGGAGCCTCGGTGCCGGGGTCGCCTGGTTCGCGATCGCGGTCGCGGCTGCCGCGGGTCGCGTGCTGCTCCAGGGCGCGACGCCCGGTGCCTGGTCGCTCCCGGCGGTGGGCGCGCCCCTCGCGGCCGGGTGGATCGCCCAGTCGCTGGTCGGGGCATGGACCCACCTGCTGCCCGCGATCGCCGGTGGATCACCCCGCCGGCACGCGCGGCAGCGTGGGATCCTGGGGATCGCGGCCGTGCCCCGGATCATCGCGATGAACGGGGGCGTGGCGCTCCTGGCCGTGGGGCTCGCGACATCCAGCCCCGCCCCGGCCGAGGCGGGTGCCGTGCTCGTGGCCGGCACGCTGCTCATCGGCCTGGGGCTTCTGCTCGCGGCGACCCTGGCGCGCGAGCCGCGGCCCTGAACTCCGTGCCTGGCGCGGAACTCGCAGCCGGGGCACGGGAGGTGAGCCGCGCGACGAAGCGCTACGACGCCGCGACGGCCCCGGGCAGCCGCCGTCGCCGGGCCTCCGCCACCCCGGCCAGTGTCGCCTCGCCGAGGGAGCGAAGCAGCGCGTCCCGCGCGTCGGAGAACACGTCGTGGACGTCGCAGCGGCCCTCGGGATCGCAGGGTCCGCCCCGGAGGATGCAGGTCCGGACGGCGTGCTCGTGCTCGGCGGCGCGGATGACAGCGAGCAGGGAGATCTCGACGGCCGGTCGCGCCAGGCGGTACCCCCCCGAGCGCCCGGTCGTCGCCACCACCAGGTCGGCGCGGACCAGGTCGGCCATGACCTGGGGCAGGAACCGCGGCGGGATCTGCATCTCGGCGGCGATCCGGCGGGTGCTGAGGAGCCCGTTCCCGTCCGCGGAGGCCAGCGCGATGGCCGCGCGAACGGCGTAGTCCCCCCGTCGCGTCAGCTCGAGTCGCATGTTCGGACGAGTATGCCACGCCGGCGCGGGCGGACCCGGGATTGCCCATCGTGGTCCGGTCGCCTCCTGGCGCGCGGCTGCGGCGCCTACCATGATCTGCCGTGCGCCCCCTCCGCGGCCTCTACCTGATCGTCGGCGTCCTCATCGGCGTCCTCATGCCTTTCGTGCCGGTGATCCTCGAGCAGCGCGGCTTCTCCGCCCCGGCGATCGGGGCCGTCACGGCGCTCACGGCCGTGGGTTACGTGGTCGCCCTGCCGGTGTGGGGGCACCTGGGTGACGTGGTGCTGGGGCGCCGGCGAGCGCTCCAGGCCGCGACACTCGGCTCCGGGGCGGTCGCGCTGCTGTTCGGTGCGCCGGTCGCGCTGCCGCTGGTCGCCTGCGCCGTGGTTGCCTACTACGTCGTCGGGTCGGGGGCCGGCATGCTCACCGACGCCCTCGCGGTCCACGCGCTGACGGCGAACCCCGACCGGTACGGTCGCTTCCGGCTCATCGAGAGCGGCTCGTTCGCGGTCGCGACGCTGGCCGCCGGGTTCGCGTACGACGTGGTCGGGTACGGCCTGTCGTACCTCCTCGCGATGGCGTCGGGCGTCCTGGTCGCGCTCGTGGCCGTCGCGGTACAGGACGCGCCCCGGGCGCGCCTCGCCGACTACCGGCCGCCTCCCGGCGCACCACGCCACCAGCCGGGCGTCCTCGAGCGGGGCGAGAGCGGCCCGGTCGGAGAGGATCCGCCGGTCCGGGTCGCGGTCGAGCCGCGACCTCGCGCCCAGGGCCCCGGTGCGCCAGGGCGCGCGCGGCGCTGGAGGGAGCTCGCCGGATCGATCGGCGTCGCGATCGAGGTCGAGCCCCGGCTTGTCGGGGTCATGGCGGCCGTGGTGCTCGCGCACCTGGGCGTGCTGGCGAGCTTCACGTTCCTGCCGCTGCGTCTCGTGGAGCTGGGTGGCGCGCCGTCGGTGATCGCCCTCTCTGCCTCCGTGTCCGCGATCTTCGAGATCCCCGCGATGCTGGCCGCCGCCCGCTTCGTCTCCCGCCTCGGGCTGCGCGGGCTGTTCGCGCTTGCCTGCGGGCTCTACACCCTCGCGTTCGTCTCGTGGGTGGTCCTCGCCGACCCCAACCTGATCATCGCCTCCCGGGTCCTGACCGGGCTCGCGTACGGGTCGCTGACCGTCACGATCGTGCTGACCGTCGGCGCGCTGCTGCCCGACCAGCTGCAGGGGAGCGGCCAGGCGCTCTACGGGATGAGCGCGATGGGGATCGCATCGATGATCGCGAACCTCGGCGGCGGCCTGCTGTTCGGCGCGTACGGGCACGCCCCGGTCTTCCTGGCGAGCGCCGTGACCTCCGTCGCGGCCGCGGTGGTGGCATGGCGCTACGTGCCGGCACGGGGCGAGGTTCGCGTGGGGAGCTCGCGCCGGTAGGAGAAGGAGCGCGCCTGGGCCCGCCCCCCGGATCGCGCACCAGTGGCCCAAGCCGCCCCCGGGCCGCGCGCAGGACTGTGCCCCGCACCCCCGGGCCCCGCACCACGGGATCGCGTGCGGCACCGGACCCGGCGCCCCGGGCCGCCCACCCGATACACTCGCCTTTGAGGAGGGACACGATGCGGATGTGGGGCGGGCGGTTCAGCGGCGAGACCGATCCGCTGATCGCCGACGCGACTCGCTCGGTCGAGGTCGACCGTGCGCTGGCGGTCGACGACATCGATGGGTCGATGGCCCACGTGCGCGGGCTCGAGCGGGCCGGACTGCTGACCGCGGACGAGTCCCGACGGCTCGTGGAGGGTCTCCAGGCGCTGCGCCGGGACGTCGACGCCGGCACGTTCGCGTGGGACCCGGCGCTCGAGGACGTCCACCTCAACCTCGAGGCAGCCCTCACGGCGCGCCTCGGTCCGGTGGCCGGCAAGCTGCACACCGGGCGGTCGCGTAACGACCAGGTGGCGCTCGACCTTCGGCTCTGGCTCCGCCGGACCGTGCGCGACCTGGACGGCGACCTGGTCGCGTTCGAGCGGGCGCTGGTGGACCGGGCGGAACGGGACGGCGGGGCGATCCTGCCGGGCATGACCCACGTGCAGCCCGCGCAGCCGGTGCTGCTCGCCCACCACTTGCTGGCCTACGTCGAGATGCTGGAGCGCGACCGGGGCCGGCTGGCCGACTGCGCGCGGCGGGCCGACCGCTCGCCCCTTGGCGCTGGTGCGCTCGCGGGCGCCGGCTTTGCGCTCGATCGCGAGGCGACTGCCGCCGACCTGGGCTTCTCGGGCGTCACCGCCAACTCGCTGGACGCGGTGAGCGACCGTGACTTCGTGGTCGAGTTCCTGGCCGCCGCAGCGCTCGCCATGGTGCATCTCTCCCGACTGGCCGAGGAGCTCGTGTGGTGGTCCAACCCGGCGTTCGGATGGGTCACGCTCGCGGATGCGCATGCCACCGGCTCGTCGATGATGCCGAACAAGAAGAACCCGGATCCGTGCGAGCTGGTGCGGGCGCGCGCGGCGCGAGTGGCCGGCCATCTGGCCACGATGCTGGGCGTGCTCAAGGGGTTGCCGCTCGCCTACCAGCGGGACCTGCAGGAGGACAAGGCGCCGCTGTTCGACGGGGCCGCCGTGCTCGGCTCCTCGCTGCGCGTGATGGCCGCCGTCGTGGGCGGGATCTCGTTCGAGGCGGACCGCATGCGCGAGGCGGCCCTGCGCGGCCACGTGACCGCGACGTCGGTCGCCGATGCGCTGGTGGAGCGCGGCCTTCCGTTCCGCGTCGCCCACCACGTGGCGGGACGCCTCGTGGCCGAGGCCGAGCGACAGGGCTGCCGGCTCGATCAGCTGGATGACGAGGCGTTTCGGGAGACGCTGGCGGCCGAGGAGGGGCCCGAGGCGCGCCGGCTCGCCGGCGAGGTGGGATCGGGGCTGGGCGGCGAGCTCCGCCGGGCGGCGACGCTGGAGGCCGCGGTCGAGCGGCCATGCGTCACGGGTGGAACGGCCCCGGCGCGGGTGCGCGAGGCGGTCGCGGCGGCACGGAAGAGACTGGACCGCCGAGGCGGCCAGGGCTGACTAGCATGCGTGCCCCGCCAGCGCCTCGTCGATGGCCGCCTCGATCCAGGCTCGTTCAGGCACGCCTCTGAGCCCGGCCGCC
>JAJYDP010000416.1 GCA_021777365.1 Chloroflexota bacterium
CGACCAACTCGAGTCTGCCCGTGAGCCACTGCTGGCCGAGCGCCGTCGAAGGATCATGGAAACCATCCAAGTCAGGGGCGGCGCGTCGGTAGAGGAGCTCGCGCAGTTGCTCGCCGTATCGACATCGACCGTGCGGCGTGACCTGTTGTGGCTGGCAAGCCGCAACCTCATCTCCCGGACGTGGGGTGGTGGCGTGAGCCCGGACTCGTTGGCGGCTCGACGCACCACAGACTTGGACCTGGCCCGACGCGAGGAAGAGAACCCCAAGCAGAAGGCGGCCATCGCCCGGGCCGCAGCTTCACTCGTGAACGACGGGGAGGCGGTCGTGATCGATGCGGGATCCACGACCGAACTGATGGTTCCCCACCTGCTGACTCGACGTCAGTTGACGGTGATCACGACGTCGCTACGACTGGCATGGGATCTCAGGGGCCAACCCAACATCGAGTTGATCGTGGCCGGCGGTCACGTGCAGCAACGAGCTGGGTCTTTGGTCGGGCTACTCGCGGAACAGGCGCTCGCGCAGCTGTATGTGGACACTGCCTTCGTGGGAGCTCGCGGCCTGACTCCACAGGAGGGCCTAACCAATCCCGTGCTTGATGAAGTGCCGGTCAAGCGACTCATGCTGAAGATCGCCAAGCGATCGGTGGCCCTGGTGGACAGCGCCAAGTGGGGGCGCGTGTTCATGGGGTTGATCGCCCCTGCCTCCAGCTTCGACGTCATCGTCACGGACTCCGGAGTGCCGGACGCGATGCGCAGGGAGGTCGAGTTGATGGGCACGGAAGTGCTGGTGGCCGAGTAAGCCCGGATCTACGTGTGCCCTGCCAAGGGCTCGATCACCAGCGGGTGGAAGTCCCGCCGGGGTAACTGCCAGGAAGCCCCGTAGCAAGTGGCCGGCGTCGGGCGAGATCCCGGCGTCGAAGCGCCACGTTCACGCCTCGAAAGGAGGTGGCAACCGGACAGGCCGCAGCATCACGCGAAGGCTGCCGCATCGAAAGGGTGCGCATTCCGATGATTTCGGACAGCCAGTCCGATCGTTTCCGGACAGCCAGTCCGGAGTTCCCCGACACTCCGCTTAGAGGCCGCGCAGATAGGCCTCGTCAGCTGACGCGCTGCGCCGGCTTGGGTGGCAGTGGATCGGGGGCTTCCGAGTCCGTCGTGCCGGCCGAGGACCCTCCGGAGGAGCTCGCGGCTGCCGCAGAAGCCGCAACTCGGGCGCGCTGACGCGCGCTGGGCGCCGTTCGAGACACGGCCGTCCGGCTCGGGCCGGACGATTCGCCGATCCCGGGCGACCGATCAGCGGTTCCAGCGGTCCGCCCAGGCGATGAGCTTGATCGCGAGGATGAACACGAGCGCGAGGGCCAGCTGGGCGAGCCGATGGGCGATCCGGCGGTCGGTGTTGCGCCGCAGCTGGCCGAAGTTGGCGAGCCACGCGTTCGTCCGCTCGACCGGCCAGCGCAGCCCGAGCGGCTGACGGTTCCTCGTGCCCCTGGCCGTGCCCCGCGGGCGCCGCCGCGCGCACACGACGTCGGACAGGCCGTGCTCGCCGCACGTCGTGCGGGCGACCGCCGAGTCGTAGCCCCGGTCGAGATGGAGCGTCTCGATGTCGGCGAGCAGACCCCGGGCGCCGACGGCGTCGAGCGTCGGCCCCAGGAGCTTCGCGTCGTGGCGGTTCGCGGCGTCGGTCGCCCAGCCGATCGGGATCCCGTGTCGGTCGGTGGCGACCGACCACTTCCAGCCGCGCTTGCCCCGGTCGGTCGGGTTCGGACCGGTCCCCTCGCCGCCGGTCGGGGCCTTGTGGATCGAGCCGTCGAGGGCGACCTCGGACAGATCGAGCCCGACGATCCGGTCGTACGCGGCGCGCGCCTCCTCGACCAGCCGGTCGAACACGGCGGCCCCGAGCCACTCGTCGCGCCGGTTGCGCAGCGTCGTCGCCCCGGCCGGCGCGAGCCGGCCGGCGGTCCGCCACGAGCAGCCGGTGACGAGCCGGACGAGGATGCCGACGAAGCAGGCGCGATCGCCGATCCGGGGACGATGACAGCCCAGCGGATGGCGGTCCGGGGGTCGGGCCGGGAGCAGCGGTTCGACCGCCGCCCAGACTGCCGCCACGACGCGCGGGTCGAGCGCCTGCCCACTCCCTCCGACGGCTCGCGGGTCCGTCGCCATCTGGACGTAACATACATCCGGATGGAGCGTCGATACACGCCCCGCCGTGGAGGACCGCGATGAAGATCACCACCGAGCAGGCCGCCGCCCGGGCCCGGATCGCCGCGGGCCTGGCCGAGACGGGCTTCGCCCTGCCGGGGACGCTGAGTCTCCAGCGCTACCGCTGCGGCAAGGCGACCTGCCGCTGCCGGGCCGATCCGCCCCAGCTCCACGGGCCATACGCCCAGTGGACCCGCAAGATCGAGGCCAAGACGGTGACCCGCCGGCTCAGCCCCTCGGAGCTGACCGACTACGGGCCGCTGTTCGACAACGCCAAGCGCCTCCGGGCCCTCGTCGCCGAGCTCCAGGCCCTCACCCTCGCGATCGTCGAGGCGGAGGCCGAGGCCACCGGGCACCCCCGGCCGCGAGCCGACCGGCGCACGCGGTCCGTCTGAGGCCGGCGGCGACCCTGGCCGGTGCGCCTATCTGCGCGGCCTCTTACTCATCCTGCCGCGGACCTGGGGCCTGCTGCGTGAGGCGATCGACATTCTGCTGGAGGCCACGCCCAGGGGCATCGACCTCGCCGATGTCCGGGCGCACATCCTCGACGCTCAGGGCGTCCACGACGTCCACGACCTCCACGCCTGGACGATCACGTCGAGCATGAACGTCGTGTCGGCGCATGTCGTGCTCGACGAAGCGGCCGATCCGCCGGCCGTCCTCGATCAGCTCTGTCGTTACCTCTCGGGGGACTTCGACATCGAGCACTCGACGTTCCAGCTCGAGACCGTCGACCGTCGCCGGCTCGAGGAGCACACCCACCGGTGACCGCGGGCGGGCCGGTCCGCCCGCGGTCTCCTGGCGCGAGACTTGGTCGTCGGCGTCGCGGCCCATCGAGGAACTCGGCGCGGCAGCCGCGCAAACCTGCTCTGTCAGCCCGCCACGGGCGCGGCGGTGCGGTAGCCCTCGTGCTCGACAGCATCGCGCAGCCGGGCCGGCGTCGTGGACCGCGCGTCGTAGCGGATGTAGGCCGCCTCGGTCGCGAGATTCACGGCGACTTCCACCACGCCCGGCAGCCGCGCCAGCCGGCGCTCCAACCCGGCCGCTGCGCCGGCACAGCCGAGGTCGAGGATCGGGATCCGAACCCAGTGGGCGTCCATGGAGTCAGCCTGCCGCGGGAGAGTGAGAGGTGCCTGAAGCTCGGCTGAGGGGCGTCGAAGAAGGCCCGGGCACCCTTGCCGCGCTGCGGCTCGCGCCGGTCACCGCAGTTCCGCCACCCGTCGCGGGCCACCCCGCGGCTAGAGCGACGCCGACGAGCATGACCGCCAGACCCACCAGCTCGGTCGGTCCGACCCTGCCCCCGCTCAGAATGTCAGCGGCGACGCCGGCGACCGGCACGAGGTAGAGCGCCGACCCGAGGCGTGCCAGCGACACGCGCTCGAGGAGGCCGAACCAGACCAGGTAGGCGACGCCCGTCCCGACCACGCCGAGGAACACCAGGGCAAGCGCTCCGGCGGCATCGAGCCTTGGTGCGAACGGGCCTGCGACGACCGCCCCGACCGCCAGCAGCGCCGCGCCTCCGGCGAGGAACTGCCACGCCGTCACGACAAGCAGGTCGACGCGTCCAACGAGGCGCCGCATGAGGATCGTGCCGGCGGCCGGCCCAGCGGACGAGAGGAGCGCGAGCGAAAGGCCGCCCAGGCTCGACCCGCTCGTCCGGCCTCCCGCCGCCACCAGCAGCACGCCCACGGCGCCGAGCGCGATCCCGGTCGCGCCGCGCCGTCCGACGCGCTCGCCGAAGATAACGGCGCCGGCCAGACCCAGCAGGATCGGCTGGGTGTTCCCCACGACGGTCTCGGCGGCGACGCCGGCCCGGCCCGCGGCGAGGAACATCGCGCCCAGCGCGATGGCGCCGTTCAGCAGCGCGAGCGGCGCCGTGACGCGCCAACCGGCCCCGCCATGCATCAGCCGGCGCGGGCCGCCGCGCCTGACGACCGCCACAGCCAGGATCGCCCCACCGAGCAGCGCACGGACGCCGGCGAGGATGAGCGGCGAGCGCATGGGCGCCAGAGCCTGGAGCAGCACAAAACAGAGGCCCCAGGCGGCCGCCACGGCCACCGTCAGCGCGGTGTCGCGGGCCGTCATCGCGGCGACCGAGGATGCCGCTCTATGCGTGGACGGCGTCGGCGATGGCGCACGCCCGCCTGGCTCGTCGGAGCTGGCGCCCAATGAGCGCGATCCCCAGCGCGTTCATGGCTAGGCCGAGGAGCAGCAGCGGCGTGCGGTACGCATCGAGGAAGACGGCAGCTGCCGAGAGCCCGACGAGCGGGAGCAGGTCCACCACGTGGTGCGCACAGCAGGCGAGCATGGCCGCGCCGCTCGTGCCGGTGCCGACGGCCGTCACGACCGCGCCCGCGCGGTGGCGGCGATCGACGCGCCGCAGCTCGCTGAAGAGGGCGACCTGCGTGCCGAAGCCCACCGCGACCAGGACCACGAACGGCGCATCCGAGGCCAGCTGTTCAAGCGCGTGGGAAGGTCCCTGCGCCAGGCTGATGAGGCCGAGGTAGACGCCGAGCAGCGCGGCCCCTGCGACGACGCCGACCGCGACGCTGCGGAGCGGGACGGATCGCGGCCGCGCGAACGCCGCTGCCTGGCTCGTCACGAGGAGGCCCCGAGCGTCCAGCGGAGCGGTGGCACGGTGTTCGAGCCGATTAGCGGGAGCGTGAGCTCGACCCAGTTGGCTCCGGCCAGGAACGGGCCGGAGGTGCCGTTGAACAGGAGCGATCCTTCCCGATGATGCCCACCGGGGGGCGCGAACCACGGCTTGGCGTCGAGCCGGTCCCCGCGGTCGTTGATCAGCACGGCACCCTCGAGGGTGACCCCGTCGAGGTCGATCTGATGATTGTCGAGCTTCACGTGGAAGCTGAGACCGGCCCCCG
>JAJYDP010000417.1:0-4760 GCA_021777365.1 Chloroflexota bacterium
CTGCCGGGCGCCTCGCCGGCCGATCGGGCGGCCACCGCGACCGCGGCACCGGCCTCGGCGAGGCGGACGGCGATCGCAGCCCCGATGCCACGGCTCGCTCCGGTCACCAGCGCGACCGACCCCGCCAGGTCGATCAGGCGATCGACCTGGGGCGGCTCGAATGGGGGCACGGCCGGGGCCATGGTGGCGCTCCTTCCCTGGTCAGAACCGGCACAGGCGCCTGATGCGTTCCTCGTGCGCAGGGTACCGCCCCTCGAGGTCGGCCCATCGCGCGAAGGACACGCCCGCGTCCGTGTACGGCGGCGCCACGAAGGTCGACACGAGGCTCCACGGTCCGAGCGGCTCGGCCGCCTGCCAGCTGCCGGGCGGTACGATGACCTGGGGGCGCTGGCCGGCTTCCAGGTCCGGGCCCAGGACCGGCTCGCTGACCATCCCGGCGGCGTCGATCAGCAGCATGCGCACCGGTGCACCGAGATGGTACGCCCAGATCTCGACGTGTTCGAGGCGATGCAGGCGGGAGAAGTCTGGTCGCGCCATCAGGTAATAGATCGCGCTCGACCGTTCGTCGCGCCACGTTTGCCCCACGTACCCGCCCTCCGGGACGAGCGGGGACAGCCCCAGGAGCTCAACCACCCGGGCCGCCGTCAGCGCTTCGCTCATGCCTCTCCTCCCGCCGCAACCTCGCTCGCCAGCGCCAGCCGGAGGCTGACGTACGCCAGCAGGTCGACGGCGAGCCCACCCAGTCCGGCGAGCTGGGAGCCGTAGAACACGAACACCTGGGTGACCAGGATCCAGACCAGCAGGCCGCGCAGGAACCAGTGGTACGCGTCCTCCCGGGAGCCGGGGAGCGCGAGGACGCCGCGCCCGACGAGCGCCGCGCCCGCCAGGGTCGACAGGCTCCCGCCCGCGCGCGACACGGTCCAGGTGACCGCGGCGGATGACGGCCCCGTGGTGAGCGCCAGCGCCAGCACGCCCGCGACCGCAGCGGCGGTGTACACCACGACGGCCACCACGAGCGCGCGATCGAACCACGCGTTCGCCGCCAGCCGCTCGTACGCCCCCGCCAGCCGCGCCGGGAGCGCCCCGATCCAGGAGTCGTGCTCGATCGCCGCTGGCAGGTCGTCGAGGTAGTGGCGCACATCGGCAACGAGCGACGAGTCTCGGGGCGCATGCCGGAGCAGTACCCGGATCCTGGCCCGATCGACCGGGTGGATCGGTCGCTCGAGGTGCCCCTCCAGCAGGTCGAGCGCGTTGGCGAGCGACTCGCGTGGCGTGAGCGGGCGCCGTCCCACGACGGCCCTCCCGACGAGGAACAGGGCCACGAAGACGACGTAGACGAGCGCGACCGCCGGCCGGAAGAAGTAGTTGTTGTCGGCCGTGAGGAACTTCCCGATCTCGTCGATGAAGGTCCCGAACCCGAGCCCGGCGACGATGGCCGCGGTGTGCTGGACGGAGCGGTCGAGGAAGAGCAGCAGCATGCCCAGCGCGACCAGCATCAGCAGACCGCCCCACAGCATGTGCGCGACGTGGAGACCACCACCGCCGATCCGCGGGTAGCCGGTCAGGGCCAGGAACGCCCGGATCCCGAGGAACGAGACCACCGCGGCCACGAGGAACGTCTCGAGAAGGGAGGCGGCGTCGGAGTTGCGTATTCGGTGTCGCCGAATGCCCCGGATCATGGGCCGGAGCATACGTGGCGCGTGAAGCGTGCCCCCCGCCGGGCGCGCACCATCGACGACGGCGACGCGGCGCACGTCGTCCGGGTGGCGGCGTTCCTGGTCCGCCGGGTGCCTTTCAGGGGGGAAGCGAGCCATGACGCGTCGGACGCCGGTTGGCATTGCAGTCGGCCTCGCCCTGGTCCGCTCCGCGCTGCCCGCGCCCCCGGTATCGCTTGCCTCGAACGGCAACGGCAGCGGCTCCGACGTCTCCTTCGGTGGCAACGCGGGCCAGTCCGGCCATGGCAACGCGCGCCACGTCCACTTCGGCTCTCCGCCAGCGGACTCCGGCTCGGGCGATCCGTCGACCGGCTACTGCGTGCTGCTCAACACCATCGTCACGGCGGTCGGCGCAACGGCGATCGCCGTCGTGGTCGCCAACCAGGGCGGCCAGAACCCGAACCACCTGACGGCGTACGGCGGCGGCAACCGTTCACACCGATCACCTCGCCCGCCAACGTCAACAACGGCACACAACCCGCCGGCACCTGCGTCCTCTGGGACATCGTCTGGAGCAAGGCGCAGCTGACCGGCGTGGACGAGCCTGACGGGGTCATCCACATCCACTTCGGCAACACCGACGACCCCGGAGCCCCCAGCGACCAGTGTGCGATCTCGACGCCACCCGTTCCTCCTGACGGCGCTCGTGTGCCTGCTGGTCGGGCTGTCCGTGCCGGTCGGTCGTGGTGTACCTGTTGCTGGGCGGCGTGGCTCGCCTGGCGCAGCGGACGCGGATCCCGGCCGGCTGGCTGCACGTGACGTTCTGGTCGGGGCTGCGCGGTGTCGTGGCGGTCGCCATGGCGCTGTCGCTGCCGGCCGACGTGCCCGGCCGCGCGCTGCTGCAGGCGATCACCTACGGCGTCGTCCTCTTCGCCTTGCTGGCCCGGGGCACGACGGTGGAGTACGGTATCCGCCTCGCCCGCCTGGGTCACGCGCCGAGCGCGTTGACGGCGGGTTCGGGCGGGGTTGGGGCACGCCGAGTGCGTTGGTGGCGCGCCCGGTGCGTGGCGGCTACACCCTCGTGGCCTGTGGCTGCCCTCAAACCCCCGACCATGGGAGGAACAGCCGATGCAACAGCCGCTGGTCTACTGGCATACCTGGGGCGTGCCCGTTGGGGTGGTCGTTCTGTCGGTCTGCCTCGCCGTTGCCGGGCACTGGCTCGTGTTCGGCGGGGCGGCAGCGGTCGCGGCGCGCCGTACCTGGGTCCTGGAACCGTCGATCGTGCGGCGCGTTCGTGCGCCGGCCCGCCTGCTGCTCGCCCTGATGGCGGCCGTCGTGACGATGCCCGTGCTGCCGCTCTCTCGGGCCGCCGCGAGTGGCCTGCAGCACCTGCTCGGCCTGGCCCTGATCACCGCCGCGGCCTGGGTTGTCGTCGAGCTGACGTGGGTGGCGGACGACGTTGTGTCGGTGCGCTACGCGGTAGACCGCGGCGACAACCTGCAGGCCCGCATGGTCCGCACCCAGGTGGCGGTGTTGCGCAGGGTTGCCGTGGTTGCCGTGCTGGTCGTCGCGGCGGCAGCCATGCTCATGACGTTCCCGTCCGTGGAGGCGCTGGGTGCCGGCCTCCTCGCCTCGGCCGGCATCGCAGGCATCGCAGCCGGCCTGGCACTGCAGCCCGCCCTCGCGAACCTGGTCGCCGGCATCCAGATCGCCCTCACCCAGCCGATCCGCTTGGACGACGTGGTGGTCATCAACGGCGAATGGGGCAACATCGAGGAGATCACCTCATCCTACGTAGTGGTCAGGATCTGGGATCGCCGCCGGCTCGTCGTCCCGTTCACGCAGATCATCGGCCAACCGTTCGAAAACTGGACGCGGCATACCGCCGACCTCCTCGGGACCGTGTTTGTGTACGCGGACTACAGCGTGCCCGTGGAGGAGGTCCGCCAGGAGCTGCACCGGATCCTGCAGGCATCCGGCATGTGGGACGGACAGGTCTGGGGGCTGCAGGTCACCAACGCTACCGACCGGACCCTGGAGTTGCGTGCGCTCATGAGCGCACCCGACTCCAGTACGGCCTGGAACCTGCGCTGCCACGTCCGCGAGCAGCTCGTGTCCTTCCTGCGCGAGCGCCATCCCGAGAGCCTGCCACGCGTCCGGGCAGAGCTGAGGCCGCTCGGGGACACCGGCCGGCGGCCGTAGCCACGCCGGGCGATCGCCGGACGGGGACGTCCCCATGCCGTGGTGATCCGGGCGGGGTCGTCGATCGCGGCATCCGCTGCCTCGGCCACCGGGCAGCTCCCGGGTACACTGCCCCGAGTGGAACGCCGCCGTGTCTCATCAGGATCGCCGTATGAGCCCGTCGTCGGGTTCAGTCGGGCGGTCCGAGTGGGGGATCGCGTGCTCGTGAGCGGGACCGCGCCGGTCTGGCCCGACGGCTCCTGCGATCCTGATCCGGCCGTCCAGGCCAGGCGCTGCCTGGAGATCGTCGAGTCGGCGCTGCGGGAGGCCGGGGCGACCATCGCCGACGTGGTCCGGACGCGGACGTACCTGCTCGATCGGGACGACTGGGAGGCGGTTGGCCGGGCGCACGGTCAGGTGTTCGGCGCGGCGAGGCCGGCCAGCACGATGGTGGTGGTGGCCGGGCTGCTCGATCCGCGCTGGCGGGTCGAGATCGAGGCTGAGGCGGTGGTGCAGGCGGACGCGGTCGTGCCGGTTGACGCGGGACGCACGGTCGGCGCCCGACAGGCCAGTTGACGGCGACGCAGAGGGGAGCGAACGATGGACGACCTGGTGGAGCACGTGCTGGCGATCCTGTCGACGACCCCGGAGCGCTGGCGCGCCCTGGCCGGCACGGTGCAGGGCGACCTGCTGGCGCGGGCCCCGGCGCCGGGCGAATGGTCGGCCCTGGACTGCCTGCGGCATCTGCTGGCGACCGAGCGCGTGGCGTTCCCGGTCCGGGTGCAGGCGTTCCTCGACGGGCACGACCTGGCGGCCTACGATCCCGATGCGGCCGGTGCCACGTCCGGCCCCGTCGATCCGGGCGAGCTGGTCGCGGAGTTCGAGGAGGTGCGGGCGCGAAGCCTGCAGCTCCTCACGGGGCTC
>JAJYDP010000417.1:4770-5078 GCA_021777365.1 Chloroflexota bacterium
GAGCTGGGCCCGGTGACGCTCGAGCAGATGCTCAACGAGTGGGTCGGCCACGACCTGATGCACACGGTGCAGGCGGAGCGGGCCCTGATGCAGCCGTTCATCGCGGGGAGCGGCCCGTGGCGTGGTTACTTCTCGGACCACGAGGTAAAGGGCCGCGCGGCCGGAGCGTAGCCGGCCGGTCGCCTACACTTGAGGCATGGTGCGTCCTGAAAGCTGGACTAGACCAGCGGGTGTGAGTCCCGCCCGGGTAGGCGCCCGAGCGCCCGGTAGCAGGCCCCGGTCGGACGGCGAGAGCCGTCCGGCTGAGC
>JAJYDP010000418.1 GCA_021777365.1 Chloroflexota bacterium
GTCGACGACGAGCAGACGCGGCGCGCCGGGATCAACAGCCGGGCTCATGTGCCGCGCACCGGCAGGGTGACGGTGGCCAGCGTGCCACCCGCGGGCTTGGGCTCGAGGGTGATCGTGCCACCGTGGGCCGTGACGATCCAGTGGGCGATGGCCAGCCCGAGCCCGGTTCCCGCGGGCCGCAGCTCGCGTGCCCGGCGGCCCCGGTAGAGGCGCTCGAACAGATGCGCGCGATCCTCGTCGCTGATGCCGATGCCGGTGTCCGCGATCGAGACATTCACCCGGCCGTCGGCCACCTCCAGCGCGGCGGTGACGCTTCCACCGGCCGGCGTGTAGCGCGCGGCATTCTCGAGCAGGATCAGGAACAGTTCCTTGAGTCGGTCCCGATCCCCGTCCACGAGCGCGGGCTCTACCCGCTCGATGCTCATCCGGACATGGTCCGACGCCTGCCGCTGCTGGCGCAGGCATTCGAGCAGGACCGCGTCGATCTCGATCGGGGTGAACGTCAGCCGTGCTCCCGAGTCCGCACGCGCGAGGGAAAGCAGGTCCCCGATGAGGCGCGCCATTCGGCCGGCCTCGCCCTGCGCGTCGGAGAGGATCGCCCGACGCTCCGGCTCGTCGAGGCCGGGGCGCTGCGCGAGATCGAGGCTGGCGCGGATCGTCGTCAGCGGGGTGCGCAGCTGATGCGACGCGTCGCCCAGGAAGCGCTGGAGGGCCTGGTGGGTGGCCTCGAGCGCCGCGAGCATCTCGTTGAAGGCGACGGCGAGCTCGCCGATCTCGTCGCCGGCCGCGCCCGCCTCCACGCGTGCCGCGAAGTCCCCCGAGAGCGAGATCGCACGGGCCGTCTCGGTCAGGTCCGCCACCGGCGCCAGGGCCCGGCGCGCGAGACGCCAGCCGGCCGCCAGCGAGACTCCCGTGACGAGCAGCCCGCCCAGCACCAGCGCGAGGACCACGGTCGTGAGGAGATCGCGGAGCGGGCGCGTGGACTCGGCCCAGGCGACGAACCCGAGCGGCGAGCCGCCGGCGGAGTCGATCGGCTCGAGGGTGAGGCGCAGCGTCTCGCCCCCCACCCCGACGTCGCGAAGGCCGTAGGCATGCCGCGCCGCCAGCGCGAGGTCGCCGGGTCCGACCGGCAAACGTGACGACCCGGGCGGCGCCGAATCCGCCAGCACTGCGCCATCCGGCGCGAAAACGGTGACGCGCCCGCCCGTCGAGGCGAACTGGGCGAGCAGGCGCGGCGAGGGCTGCAGGCTCCCCGACTGACCCACGTCGGCGGCAAAGGCGCCCCGGGCGTGCTCGGCGTTGTCGAGGAGCCCCTGGTCGAAACTGGTCGACAACGCGTTCTGGAGCACCAGGTACAGGCCGCCGCCGAAGATGACCAGGGCCGCGACGAGTAGGCCCGTGTAAAGCAGCGCAAGCCGCGCGCGGATGGGCAGGCTCCCGGAGGAGAGTTTCACTCCTTCAGCACGTAGCCGGCGCCGCGCACGGTGTGGATGAGGCGGGAGCCGGTCTCCGCTTCAAGCTTGTTGCGCAGGTAGCGCACGTACACCTCGAGCACGTTCGACTCGCCGCCGAAGTCATACGCCCACACGCGGTCCATGATCACGTCGCGCGTGAGCACCTTGCGTGGGTGGCGCATGAAGAGCAAGAGCAGGTTGTACTCGGTGGTGGTGAGCTCGATCACGCGTCCGCCTCGTCGCGCCTCGCGGGCGTCCACGTCGAGCTCGAGGTCGCCGAAGCGCAGCACCTCGCCGGCCGGTGCGGCCCGCCGGCGCAGCAGGGCATGCGCCCGCGCCAGCAGCTCCTCAAAGCTGAAGGGTTTGACCAGGTAGTCGTCGGCACCGGTCTCCAGGCCCTCGACCCGGTCGCGGACCCCGTCGCGAGCGGTCAGCATGAGGATGGCCAGTTCCCCGCCTCCGGCACGCAGGCGCCGGCACACCTCCAGGCCGTCGATGCCCGGCAGCATGACGTCGAGGATCACGAGATCCGGAAGGTGCTCGCGCGCCTTCTCCAGGCCCTCCTCGCCCGTGCCGGCCTCGACGACCCGGTATCCCTCGTAGACCAGGCCGCGCCGCACCACCGAGCGGATCTTCTCGTCATCGTCGACGACGAGGATCCGCGGCGCCTCGCTCATCGCGCGTACCCTCGGTTCATTGCCTCACCGACCGCCACCATGACCGTCCTCCATGCACCCGATGGTGCACGCCATCTATGAGAGCGAGCTGAGCGCGCCCTGAGAACCACCCGTGATCGTCCGGCGGACCACCCTGCGATGCTGCCGTAGTAGATGGTCGCGCATCCGTGCGACTTTGGTAAGCTCCCGATCATGGAGGACGAGCCCACGCGAGACGCGGCGTTGACACCCACGATCGAGCGCATCTTCGGTCCCCTGGGATCGGCGGTCATGCGGATCGTCTGGCAGCTCGGCGAAGCCACCGTGGCGGACGTGGCGGACGCCCTGCCACGGACGCAGGGACGGCGGCACGCCTATACCACCGTCATGACGGTGATGTCGAGACTGCACGAACGCGGGGTTCTCCTGCGCACCAAGGTCGGCCAGCGGTATGTCTACCGCCCCGCCGCCGACGAACCTGCCCTCATCGACCGGCTGAGCGAGAAGGCCGTGGACCAGGTGCTCGCGCGCTACGGCACGTCTGCGCTGCGCCAGTTCGCTCAGAGGCTCGACGAGGTGGACCCGGCACTGCGCGCCCGGATCCTGGATCTGGCAGACCGGGATCGGCAACAGGGGACCTGATCTCGATGCGCGTCCCGCTGCGAGCGTCGCTCATCGTTGCCGTGGCGCTCGTCGTGTGCGCCGCCGGGCCGCGGGTCACGCATGCGGATCCCATGCTCGCCGTCGACCTCGCGTTCATAACCACCGTGATCGCGTGGGCGGTCCTCGTTGCGCGGGACGCGTGGCGCGGCTGGAGACTCGGGCGGCTGCTCACGGCCCGGAGTGTCGGCGCCGACGTCGCGGGCGTGCGCTGTCGCGTCGTCGCGGGAGGCGCGATGCAGGCCTTTGCCCTGGGCGTCCTTCGACCGACGATCTACGTCGGCGAGCGATTGGTGAGCGAACTGCCGCCGCGTGAGCTCCGCGCCGTCGTCCTTCACGAGGAGTACCACCGGCGCACATACGCTCCTCTTCGTGCCGCGGCGCTGCACTCATGGCTCGAGCTCGCGGCATTGTCGCGGCCAGCCAGGGTGCGGCTTGCAGACCGGCTGGCGGATCTCGAACGCGAGGCCGATGCATTTGCGATGGAACATGGGACCAGCCCGGCGACACTCGCCGCGGTCCTGGTCAGGACCGACGCCTTCGCCACCGGCTTGGGCGCCTCCTTCGGCGCAGCCGCGGACCGCCGTCTCGAGGCGCTCCTGGAAGCCGCGGCGGGCGGGTCCTCGAGCTCCATCCCGCTGCCTCCGCTGGAGTGGCTCGTGGCCGCCGCCGGCCTGGCTTTGCCGGCGGCCTGCTACCTCATGGGGTTCGCTCCCCTGATCTGATGCCCGGATCGGAGCCTGCACCGGCCACACGTCCCGCGGGCGAGGGCTGACGGCAGGCCTCCAGCGACTCCGGGCCTGGGCCCTCGTTCACACCGTCCGGCCCCCTTCCCCTTCCCGTACCTCGGTCCAGCGCGCAGGATTGTCCCGGAACATTCCACAGCCGGCCGTGCCTGCTCTGGCCGGCGTGGTCCGCCAGTGGCGCCACGCGATGCCACCAGTGCGCTGGCGCGCCGGTCTCAGCTTCATCTCAGCTTCATCTCAGCTTGGCCCAAGCCGCCGGCTCGACGATTCTCGCCATGAGCACGAACGCCACGCGCCCCGGTTCCGCACGAGCGGCGGCGGCCGCAGGACCCGGTGCCACCACTTGCGTTCCGGTGGTTCGCCTGATCGACGATCGGCGGGCAGTGGCCAAGGGTGCCGGAGCGCGACGCTTGCTGCTCGCCAGATGGTCGCACGAGCCAATGGCGGGCCCTGCCGCCCGCCGCCACCTCCACCGGCCGCCTGCGCCCGGTCCCGCAATCCGCGCCACGGACGGCGCCGGCTCTCGGAGGACCCCACGATGACCACGCGCGCCGCCCGTCGGGCGCATCTTCGCGAAACAATGGAAGAGCGGGGAGGGCAGCAGAAGCGCGCCGAGGCGCAGGCGAAACGTCGCGCGGCGCTCCCTCGGGTTGTCGCGTTCCTCCTGGTCGCCACCGTGATCCTGGGTGCTGGCACCTATCTCGCCGCGTCGGTCTTCCTGGGCCAGCGCGGCACGAGCGATATCGCGGGCGCTCTGCCGGTGCGGCTCTCGATGGCCGGCTTCGATCCGAAGGTCATCGACGCGAAGGCGGGCCAGACGGTCTCCCTTGACTTCTGGAACACGGATAACGCCATGCACCTCGATGGCGGCGGGGTCCACACGTTCATCATGGACAGCCAGCACATCTATGTGACGATCCCGCCCGAGGCCCGCAAGGCGTACTCGTTCGCGGCCCCGACCACGCCCGGCGACTACGACTTCTACTGCAACACGTGCTGCGGCGGGAAGGCGTCGCCGACGATGCACGGCACCCTGCACGTGGCGGCCTGAGTGATGTCCCACTGCCACGACCCGCAGGCAGGCCAGCCCGAACGCCGCCCGGGGACTGATCCTGGCGCGCCTGCCATTTCCGACCCTGCGCCCTGGGTGACTCGTGTCGCCGGCACGGGTCTGCCGCGCACCGCGCTCGCCCTGTTCGCGGGACTCGGCGCGGCTGGCCTGCTCTCGCTCGCCACGGTCGCGCTCGTGCCGTTCGAGACCGCGAAGTTCGGGGGACTGACGGCGCCGGTGGTGATCGCCAGTGGCGTCGCCGACGGGTTCAACCCCTGTGCCTTCGCCCTGCTCGTCCTCTTCGCGACCTACACGCTCACCCTGGTCAACGCCGTCACCGCCGAGGGGACGCCGACGGCGTCGGCCCGCCGCACGCTGCTCGGTGCCGGGTCGCTCTACGTCGGGGCGGTGGTCGTGACGTACTTCCTGATCGGCCTGGGGCTCTTCGGCTTCCTCGCCTGGCTGGGGCAGGACCACATCGTGGCGCGCGTCGCCGCGGTGCTCGCGCTC